>DASWWB010000823.1:0-4332 GCA_036406115.1 Herpetosiphonaceae bacterium | reverse complement strand
CCCGCAAGGACACCGCCGACGCTGCCGAGCTGAGCTACTCCCTGGCAGGCCTGCTGCTGACGACCGACGGCGAGAACGGCTATTTCTTCTTCCGCAACGATGAGGCTGAATACAGCGCGTTCTACGACTCGCCGCTGTACGACAATCGGCTCGGCCGGCCGCTGGCGGCGGCGGATCTCGCCAGCGACACGCCAACCTACCAGCGCGCGTTCGACTGCGGCAGCGTGCAGCTCGCCGTCAGCACCGTCACCACCCAGCCGCTCGGCGCCGCCGACTCGACGATCACCTACGATCCGTCCTGCGCCAACACCGTCACCCAGGCCGAGATTTCGGGCTTCACCGCCGCCCCGACCTTCAGCGCCGTCTCGGGCCAGTACGCCCCGGAAATGCGCGACATGGCGACCGGCTTCTTCGACGCCGGCGCAACCCTCGACGCCCTGATGCTAACCGGCGACTACGACGGGTTCCATATCGCTTTCATGGCCGGCGCGGGCAACGGCCAGCTCAACGAGGTTGGCCGCTTCACCTACGACGCCATGAATCAATACGGCACCTACTACACCGATCCGCCCTCGGGCCTTGCCGTCGCCGATCTGAGCAACGACGGCAAGCAGGATTTCGCCGTCGGCTTCTCGCTCCAGCCGCGGGTCGACGTGTTTTACGGCGACGGCGCCTTCGGCTTCGCCGGGCCGACCAGCCTGGCGCTGCCAGCGGGCTTCGTGCCGCAAACCATCTCGCTCAGCGACCTGAACGGCGATGGGCGAAAAGATGTGATCGTCGGATCGAGCAACGCCGGCGCTTCGGGGCCGATCTCGATCTTCCTCGCCACCGGCGCCACCAGCTTCGGCCCGCGGACGCAGCTCACGGTGCCGGGCAGCGCCTTCAGCGCCATCGCCGCAGCGGCGGATGTCAACGCCGATGGCAAGCAAGACCTGCTATACGCCAACGCCGGCCAGGTCGGCTACGCCCTGGGCAACGGCGACGGCACCTTCGCCGCTTTCGCCTCGGCCTCGCCCGGCACGCGCGCCCGGGACAAACTGCGCGTCGCCGATCTCAACTACGACGGCTATGTCGATCTGCTGGTCTCCGCTCAGGATGGCATGCAGTTCTTCGCCGGGAGCGCGTCCGGCCCCGTGCTCACCGCCCCGCCCTCCGAGCAAGGGCGGGGCATCCGCGCCGCGCTGGGGGATTTCAACCGCGACGGCAGCCTGGATATCGTTTCCACAGACGGTGGGGCCACGATCCGACTCAACCATGGCAACGCCACCTTCGCCTCGTCGGCGCTGCCCTATCCCGGATGGGCCGAATTCGCCGAGACCGGCGATTTCAACGGCGACGGCAAAGCCGACATCGTGCAGACCACCCGCTTCTATTTCTATGTATACCTGAACACCACGCCCTAACCCCGCGTCAGTCCACGCCACATCACACCCCGGGGCGGAGCGAGCGCAATCTCCTCCGCCCCAGCTCATCGCCCCAGCTCATCCCCACCGCCCCAAAACCGAGAACAAGCCCCAAGACGCGACGCAGCGGCCGCCTGCAACCTGCGTTTCGAGATCGGCTTCGCCCATCCCCGCCATCGCAACCACAAACCAAACATCGGGGGATGCAAGGGGGAGTCCCCCTTGCGCCCCCTCCGGCACGGAGGGCGGGGGGAGGCCGCTACCTCTCATCCGATTTTAATGTCAGATCGGCCGCCGGGCAGCGTTGTTCTTGATGTGATCGCGACACACATCGAACATCCGCCAGAACGACGAGGCACGCGCCTATGACGCTTAGCAACCTGCTCAACGCCACGCTGCGGACCGGCCGGCCGTACGTGCAAAAAGCGGCCTTCGCCGCGCTCTACCGCCAGGCCTACCCGCATGTGTTCCGCTACGCCTACGCCTTGCGCGGCGGGCCGGCGGCGGAAGTCGAGGACCTCGTCGCCGAGACATTTCTCCGCGCCTGGACCCACCGCGGCTCGTTCGACGGCACGCCTGACGCGGCGGTCGGCTGGCTGATCACCATCGCGCGCCGGCTCGTGATCGACCAGCATCGCCGCGCCAGCCGCCAGCCCGCGCTGGTCGACGCCTCGGCCATCGAGCCAGTCGCGCCCCAAGAGCTTGACGCCGCGTTCCAGCGTCAAGAACACACCGAGACCGTCGTGGCCATCCTCCAGCGCCTTGGCGACGCCGACCGCGAGCTGCTGACGCTGCGCTACATCTTGGGCTGGCCGGTCCGCCGGATCGCCGATCACCAGCAGAAATCGCAGAACGCCGTTTCGGTCGCCTTGCGCCGCGCCCTCGACCGCGCGCGCGAGCAGCTCGCCGCGATCCAGGGAGGCCGCCCATGAAAATCCCGAAGCACGAATCAGTTTCCCCCGAGGACGAGCAGATCATCCGCCTGTTCGCGGCGTTTGATCCGCCCATCCCGGCGTCGGAGGCCTTAGAGCGCCAGGCTCCGCCCTGGCTGCAAGGAGACAAACCGATGAATCAGCTCCAACGATTGCTCGCGCGCCCGGCGCTGCGCATGGCCCTGAGCCTCGCCCTGCTCGCCGCGCTCATCGGGGGCTACGCGATCTTCGACGCCCGGACGGTCAGCGCCGGCGAGGTGCTGGAGCATGCCCGTTCGGGCGCCGGCGCCGGCATCACCGGCTATCGCGGCGTGATGGCCGCAACCGGGATGGGGCTCGACGGCGCCGCCCTGACGGCCGTGGTCCAAGGCAATAAGATGCGCGCCGAAGCCTGCCGCCCAGCCGGCGGCTGCCATGTCACCATCTACACGCCGCAGTTCTCCTGGACCTACGACTCCGAGCTGGGCGTCGCCGAGCGGATCGAGATCCCGGGCGGCCAGGCGCAGCCAGGCGTGATCAGCCCGCTGGGCGGCGGCACGTCGATGGAGGAGATGCTGGCGCAGATCAGCCAAAACGCCGACCTGGAGCTTGAGCCCGCCGACGTCGTGGCCGGCAGGAGCGCCTATGTCCTGAGCATCACGCCCGACGACGCGGCCATGCCCCGGACGCGCCTGTGGGTCGATCAAACCTCGTTCATCATCTTGCGGGTCGAGACCCTCGCCCGCGACGGCAGCACGCTGTCGAGCCTCGGCTACACCGAGCTGGAGATCAATCCCGCGCTCGATCCAAGCCTGTTTGAGTTAGCGCCGCCGCCGGGCACCGCCGTGACCTGCAAGCAGTCGCGGACCCGCGTCCAATATCAAAACGGGCAAGTCGTCATCAGCCAGAAAATGGATCCGGAGACCGGCCAGATCATCGACGAAGATCCCGAAGTGCCCTGCCCGCCCTTCCCCACCCAGCCGTAGCCGGCGGGACACGCCCCGGCGGCGCGCCCCCAATCGCAAGCGCGCGCCGCCGGACCGCCCAACCCTCCGCCTGATCCCCATCCTCTAGAACCGTTTCACGCCAAGCGCCTCGTCACTCGTAGAACGCCGGCGCTTTGTTGAGCGCGTCCCACTGCACCTTGTCGTGGCCGAAAATCACCAAGCCGATCTGCTCCCGCTGGACTAAATCGAGCAGTTTGATCGTGCTGGCGCGGATCGCCGGCGCGTCCGGGTCGCTCCCGTCATCATGCGCGTCGCGGGTGAAGCTTTCGGCGAAGGGGACCGCATCGATCGGCAGCAGCACCGGCCCGGTCTTGGGCAGCCGCACCAGCACCGATTGATGGCCCGGCACATGCCCGCTTGTCTCGATCAGCTCCAGGCCCGGCAGCAGCTCCGTGTCGCCGTCTGCCAGCTGAATGCGCTCCAGCGGCTGATCCCATTGCGCTCGGAGGGGCGCGAAGCGCGGGTTGGTCGCTGCATCGGCATGATGCGCGCGCTGGACAACATAGCGCGCCTTCGTGAACAGCGCGTGCCGCCCGGCATGGTCGATATCGTAGTGGGTCGAAACGACAGTATCGATATCATCAGGGGCGACGCCGATGCTTGCCAGCTGCGCGATCACATCCTCCCCGTTTGCGAAATCGGCTGCCTCCTCGGGAATGATCTCCGGGAGGCCGCTGTCGATCAGAATATTCCTGCCATCGCCTGTTTGCACCAAATAGCACACAATCGGGATCTCATACTCCGGCATGCTCCCGACCTGCATCAGATACAACCGCTGCGGACCAGTGTCGCTCATCATCAGCTCCTTGCTACATGTCAGGCACCAGTATAGTACATCCGTTCGCCAATTTCCCCATCCTAAAACCCCAATCCCATCCCCAAAACCCTAAAGAAGCCCCAAGCAGCAACATCGCGGCCGCCAGCGCCCCACCGCCCCGCCCCACAACCGAGAACAAGCCCCAAGCCGCAACGCAGCGGCCGCCTGCAACCTGCGTTTCGAGATCGGCTTCG
>DASWWB010000822.1:0-3813 GCA_036406115.1 Herpetosiphonaceae bacterium | reverse complement strand
CGCGACCTGGGTCCGCCCGCCCATGACCGTCACCACGGCGGTGCGCGCGGAGCTGCTGGAGATCGGAAAGCCGCCGGCGAGCCCCGCCGCGATATCGGCCGCGCCCAACGCGACCAGCTCCTGGTTGGCGTCGATTTCATAGTGGTATTTGGCGGCGAACGAGCGCGCGGTGATAATCGCGTCAGCAAAGGAGAGCAAGGCGATGGTGAGCGACGGCATGAGCAGCGCCTGCCAGTCCGCCCAGCTAAGGCGCGGCAAGACAAGCGTCGGCAAGCCTGCGGGAATGCGGCCGATGACCGCCAGCCCGCGCGTCTCCCAATCGAAGACAGCGGTCGCCCCGGTGGCGGCCAGCATCACCAGGAGCGGGGCCGGCACCTGCGGCGCGACCCGCGGCATGGCGAACAGCGTCAGCAGGCTGCCGCTGCCGATGAGGAATGTCAGGAGGTGGGTTTCGCCAGCGCGCCGCGCGACTTCCCAGAGCTGCCCGGCGAAGGTGTCGCTCGCGAGCCGCATGCCGAGCAGGCGGCCAAGCTGGCTGGCGATCACGGTGAGGGCGACGCCCGCAAGATAGCCGGTCAGGATGGGCTGAGCCAGGAAATTCACCAGAAACCCGACCCGGAAAACGCGAGCCGCGATCAAGATGGCGCCCACGAGCATGGAAAGCCCGGCGGTCAGCAGCGCATACCGCTCGACGCTGCCGCCGGCCAGCGGCCCGATCGTCGCCGCCAGGATCAGGGGCAGGGCCGCGTCGGGACCGATGATCAGATGGCGCGAGCTGCCGAACAGGGCGTAGGCGGCCATCGCCGCAAGCGCGGCATAGAGCCCCGCGACTGGCGCGAGGCCCGCGAGGCCGCCATACGCCAGCGCGGATGGAACAAGCACCGCGAACACGGTCGCCCCGGCCAGGAGATCATTGCGAAGCCAGCTGCGGCGATAGGTCCGCAGCATGCGCAGGCCGGGCATATGCTGTGCGTATCTGGTCATACCGCCAATCCTCCACCCCACGTTGCCGCTTAGGCCCCGACCCGGCGGCCCAGGGTTGGCGCGCTGCCGAGCCAAAAGCTGAGATTGTGTTTGTCTCAGGATAGCGGGGCGGCGCCTGGGCCGGGAGGCGATCCCGCCCTATCCGGTGATGCTTTCACCACCTGCGCGCGAGTTTGCAAGCGAGCCCAGCCGCAGGTATGATCGCCGCAGACGCGCCCGTTGCTGTGTGCGCGATTGGCAAGGAGCTCCGGCATGGTCTTTTTGAAACAGGCGCTGCGATGCTGCGGCGCGCTTGGAATCGTCGGCCTGATGGCGTTTATGGTGTTGCGGCCGTCCTTGCGGCCATCGTTGGCCCAGGGCGGCCAGCCGACGACCACCCCGCTGCCGCCCCGGGCGTTCGCGCCGCTGGTCCTGGCCGCGCTCCGGCCGACGCCCACTGTCGGCCCGACGGCGGTGCCCGGCGGCACCGAGTATTTTGTCGCCACCAACGGCGACGACCAGCGCAACCCCGGCACGCAAAGCCTGCCGTGGCGGACCATCCAAAAAGCCGTCAACACGATCCAGCCCGGCGACAGCATTGTTGTGCGCGCCGGGACCTACCAGGAGAACATAACGATTCGCCGCCCGGCGACCGCCAGCAGGCCGATGACGCTGCGCGCCTTCGCCGGCGAGCGGCCCGTGATCGTCGGCAGCGGCTCCGGCCCGACGGTCTACTTCTATCATTCCCTGTGCGACGAAGATGTGATCGGCAACGGCAGCGGCAACACGGATTGCCAGGCGCTGTACTGGGAGCTGCGCGGCTTTCGCATCCAGGGCAGCCCGGCCGGCGGCGGCGACGGCAACGTGGTGAAAATCGACACGCCCAAGGTCACGCTGCGCGACAATCTGCTGTGTTGCAGCGTCGCCGACGTGGTCAAGATTGTCAGGACCGCCAACGACGCCCAGATTCTCAGCAACGAGATCTGGCAGGACAGCGCGATTGTCACGCCGGGCGCCAACGCTCAGGGCGTCGATATCGTCGGCGCGGACCGGGTGCGGGTCGCCGGCAATCACATCCACGACATCAACGACATCGGCGTCTACGCCAAGGGCAACGCCCGCAACGCCCTGTTTGAAAACAATCGCCTGGTGAATATCGGCGTCAACGCGCTGATGCTCGGCCAATCGACCGACGCCGAGCGGCTGCGCGACGGGAATTACGAGAGCTACGACGGGATCGTGCGGAACAATGTGGTGGTGAACAGCGGCTGGGCCTGCCTGGCGACCGCCTCATCGTTCAACGCCCAGTTCTACAACAACAGCTGTTACCTGACGGGCCAGAGTTCGCAGGCCTCGATCCGCCTGTCCAACGAGTCGGAAGTGGAGCAGGCCGGCGCGCAGATCACGATCGTCAATAACCTGATCTACGGCTCCTCGGCGACGCCGGTGATCAAGATCGGCTCGAACTCGCTGAGCGACTACAGCACGCTGGCGATCCATCACAACCTGTACTTCGTCAGCGGCGGCAACCCGCTGTTTTACGCCAGCGACTTCTTCGAGCCGGTCGGCTTCGCCCAATGGAAGACCAACTACGCGGCGCTGACCGGCCGCAGCGATGCCAGCAGCCTGGTGGCCGACCCGCAGTTCGCCAGCATCAGCGGCGCCAACGCCCTGAGCCTGCAAGCGGGCAGCCCGGCGATCAACGCCGGCGTCAACGCCAGCGCCGTCCCCGCCGACCGGCTCGGCGTCCCCCGCCCGCAAGGCCCCAGCACCGATATCGGCGCCTACGAGCAATGACAGCGAGGGCCGCAGCGACGATGGTCGCTGCGGCCCTCGCCCGCCATCCGGCGCGTCCTGCCTTGATCGCCTCATGCTGCGCGCCAGGCGATCAGGCGCCTGGTTGATCGCTGTAGGCGACAATCACCGCTTGGATCATCGACTCCAGGCCAGCCAAGCATTCGAGCTGGCTCGCCGTCAGGGGCGCGGCGGCGAGGCGCGGCGCCTGGGCGGCGGGATCGGCGGAATCGGCGGGCTGGTAGGCCAGCACGTAGTCGGCCCCCAACGTCGCTTCGGCCTGGTGAATCAGCTCCAGGTGCTGGTCGGTAAGTTCAGCCCATCGCCATCCGTGCTGTTCCGGCATAGCGCCTCCTTTGCGACAGAATCACGATCGGCGCCGCTCGCGCCGGCAAACCAAGCGTTGCGAGTCAAGTATACACCTGGGCGGAATCACCCGAAAGGGCGCCTAGCCGATGCCGATCTCCCACTCCTCGTTCACTCGCTTGCCCAGCGCCTTGACATACACGCTGGCTTTGGCGAAAAAGATCAGCAGCGCCTCGCGGTAGATCTGGAACTGCACGAACAGCGACGGCGCGAAACCGCCGCCCCGGTCGACGCGCTTGCTGTGGAGATCTTCGTCGGAAAACCCGCGCACGACGGTCTCGAAGTCGGCGTCGAGCGCGGCGTACCACTCCCGCAGCCGCGCGACGCTGGTTTCGAGCCCGGGCGCGGCGCCGCCGTCACGCAGCCACTCGTGCTTGAAGCTGGCGAATGAGCGGATGTAGCTGTACTCGGCGTCGCCGATCTCCCGGCACAGCGCGCCGAGGGTCGGATTGTCGCCCGGCAGCTGATAGGCCAGGTCGCTGTCGGTCAAAATCCCCAGCAGATCGTAGCGCAGGCGCTGGGTGATGGCTAGCGGAAACTCCTCCTCGATCAAACTGTTCATACGCGGCTCTCCATCTAAGGCTTGGGCGGGATGATAGAACATGGGTTCTGCGAATGTCAACGCGGCGGCCGCCGTGTCGACAATTTGTCGCCAGCGGTATGCTAGACTCCGCTTATCGTTCTTTTCAA
>DASWWB010000821.1:0-5025 GCA_036406115.1 Herpetosiphonaceae bacterium | reverse complement strand
GCGAGACGATCATCGGCGACCCCTACGCCCGCGAGCTGCGCTGGGCCGGCGGCGACCAGCCCCACGCGATTCTGCGGCTCGGCGATGACGGCTACCAGTGGAACGACGGCGGCTTCGGCATGAAACCGCTCAACGAGCTGGTGATCTACGAGCTGCATGTCGGCGATTTCAGCCCCGAGGGCACGTTCAAGGGCGTCACCGAACGCCTGCCCTACTTGCGCGACCTGGGCGTCAACGCGATCGAGCTGATGCCGATCTTCGAGTTCCCCGGCGATCAGTCCTGGGGCTACAACCCGGCCTATTTCTTCGCCCCCGAGAGCAGCTACGGCTCGCCCGACGAGCTGCGCGAGCTGATCGACCAGGCCCACCAGCACGGCATCGGCGTGCTGCTCGACGTGGTCTTCAACCACGTCCACGAGTCCAGCCCGATCAACTATCTGTATCCCTACGACCAAAACCCGTTCTTCAGCAGCGACTCGAACCCGTGGGGCTTCCCCGACCTGAATCACTGGAACGAGGCCTGCAAGCAGCTGCTGGCCGATGTCCAGACCTATTGGCTGACCGAGATGCACATCGACGGGTTCCGCTATGACTACGCCCCCGGCATCGGCTTCGACGGCGAGAACGGCATGTCGTTCCTGACCTGGCAGGCCCGCGAGGTCAAGCCGCACGCCTATCTGCTGGTGGAAAACACCGACGACTACACGTCGATGGTCCATCAGACCAACGCCGACGCCTCGTGGCACATCGCCTTCCGCTACCAGATGATCGCCAATCTGCGCGAGACCGAGTTCAACGGCGCCCAGTACGCCGATCTGGAGGCGACGATGCGGGCGCTGGATTTCCGCGGCGCCGGCTACAGCGACAACGCCCAGGCGATCAATTTCCTGGAGTCGCACGACGAGCAGCGCGTGGTCTGGGAGGCGACGAGCAACCCGGCCATCCATCCCGACACCGCGCGGCTCAAATCCAAGCTTGGCGCGATCTGCCTGATGACGGCCGCCGGTGTGCCGATGCTCTACCACGGCCAGGAGTTCGGCATGTGGACCGAGCGGACGATCGAGGCCAACAAGCTCCAGTGGGAGCTGCTGGAGCACGACGACGGCCGCGATTTGCACGGCTTCTATCGCGGCATGGCCCAGCTCCGCACGACCTGCGCGGCGCTGGTCGGCAACAACATCGGGCCGCTGGCGATGGATCACGAGCGCAAGCTGCTGGCCTACCACCGCTGGACCGACAGCGGCGATTGCCGGGTGGTGGTGGTGGTGAACTTCGGCATCGAAACCGAGTACATGGACGTGCCGTTCCCGGCTCCCGGCGTCTGGCACGAGTGGGTCTACGACTACGACGAGCATGTCGGCGAGGGCCCGGCCTCGATCCAGGTGCCCGGCTCCGGCGGCAAGATTTTCGTGCTGCGCTAGGCGGGATGCGAACGCGGGGGCGGCGGAATGATCCGCCGCCCCGCGTTTTTAATCTCGCCGCGCCGCGCTAGTGGCGAGCCTGCCGCTAGCCCATGGTCACCAGGGCCCATATCCCCACGGCGGCGTACAGCAGCGGGCCGAGCGACCAGAGCGCGGCGGCCAGGTAGCGTCCGCGCGCGAACAGGGTCCGGGATCGGACGATTCCCCCCAGCGCGAACACCGGGTAGATCCAGACCGGCAGCGCCAGCCCCAGGGCTTCGGCGCTGAACCCGCCGTCAAAGACCATCGGCGAGAACAGGGACATGACCAGCCAGGGCAGCAGCGACGCCACGATCAGAACCTGTGCGATCGTCAGCCAAACCTGCGTGGCCCGGCCGTTGCCGGGCGATGACGGTGAGGGCGGGACGTGCATAGCAGTCTCCTTGTGCGCGGATGAGGCCGGTTTGTATCATAGCCTCCGCCGCGCCGCTTGTCGATTCGCCCTGCTGCCGCAAGGGGCCGCGACGCGCCAACCCAGCGCATCGCGGCCCCTCAGCCCCGCCCCGATTAGCCGCTAGCTGAGCTACCGCCTGAGCAGCCCCATCGCGTAGCTGATGCCCATTTGCAGCGAGCCTTGGGTGGTGATGCCGGAGAGATCGACGCCGAGGCCGACCAGCGTTTGGGCGACCTCGGGCTTGATGCCGGTCAGCACCACGTCGGCGCCGAGCAGCCGCACCGCCTGGGCCGCCCGGATCAGCGCGCTGGCGACCTGGGTGTCCACCACCGGGACGCCGGTGATGTCGAGGATGGCGACCCGGGCATGGTTGTGGACCACGCCTTCGAGCAGCGTTTCGATCACCGACTGGGAGCGCTGGCTGTCGACCGCGCCGATCAGCGGCATGACCACGACCTGGTCGAGCACCGGGATCAGCGGCGTGGACAGCTCGGCCAGCGCCGTCGCCTGCATCTGGATGATCTCCTCCTGGAGCTTGCGCGCCAGCTCCTCGTGCTCTTTCTGCTCGGTGATGTCGCGGGCGACCGTCGAGAAAAAGCTCAGCTCGCCGGCCCCGTCGCGGTGGGCGATCAGCACCTGCGAGACCGGGATCTCGCTGCCGTCGGCCCGCAGGATCGCCGACTCGCCGCGCCAGACGCCGTCGCGCATAGCCGCCGGCACCGCCTCGTTCATGATCAGGTCGACGGCCCAGGCGGGGTGGGCGCGGGCCACGAAATCGGCCGGGCGCCCGGCGTCCGCCGGCATGCCCATCATGCGCTTGGCGGCGCTGTTGAGGAAAATCTCCTCGCCCTTGGCGGTGTCGAGGGCGATGAAATCCGGCGAGTTTTCGAGCACGGCGGCGAAATAGCCCAGCCGCTCCTCGGCGGCTTTGCGGGCGCTGATGTCCAGCGTGACGCCGCGCAGCCCGACCGGCGCGCCCTGCTCGTCGAGGATGGCGCGGGCGTGGGTTTCGACCCACAGCGCGCGGCCGTCGCTGGCGAGCCAGCGGAACTGGCTGGAGCCCTCCCCGCCGCTGGCGTAGATCGCCCCCACCTCGGCGGAGGCCCGCTCCTGGTCCTCGGGGGCGATGATCTTGAGCCAGAAATTGGGCGTCGCCAGCCACTCGTCGACGGTGTAGCCCAGCAGGGATTGGATGCCGTCGCTGATGAAATCGACGCGCTGGCTGGCCGCGTCGGGCTGGCCCCAGGCCTCCCACACGACGCCGGGCATGCTGGCGACCATCGTCTGCATGCGGCGCTCGGCGGTCGCGTCCGATCCGTTCCGGTCCGGCTGATCGTTCATGGGATCGTCCTCCACAGGCCGGGCGGCCTCACACAGCAAGCGGGTGCCCGGGTCCGAGACAGAGATCGTGCAGCAGAAACAGCAGGGGCAGCCACAGCCGGTTGGCCCAGCAGTGCTCGCTGTGGCCGGCGCCCTCGTCCTCTACGTACAGCAGATCGCGGTTTTCGCGGTAGCCTTTGTCCAGCAGCAGCCGGTGCAGGTCGCGGGTGTTGCGGACCGTCGGCTGGCCCTCCTCGCTGCCGACGTCCAGGTAGATCGAGCCCGGCACGTAGGGCGCCGCCGCCGCGTAGGCCAGCATGGCGCGCTGGGCGAACCAGAGCGACGGGCTGAGCGCGGCGACCATGCCGAAGGCCTCGGGATAGGCGAAAAAAGCGTAGAGGCTGATCAGCCCGCCCATCGACGAGCCCATGATTCCGGTCGCCTCGCGCTCGGGCCGGGTCCGGAAATCGCGGTCGACCAGCGGCTTGAGCGTTTCCAGGATGAAGCGCACGTAGCTGTCGCCGCGCGCCGCGCCGATCCGCCGCTCGTTGAACGGGCTGTACTCCGCCAGCCGCTGCTCGCCCATGTTGGGGATGCCGACTACGATCGCCTCGATGCCCTCCTGCCCCAGCGCCTCTTTGGTCTTGTCCACGCCCCACTCGCCGGAGAACGAAGTGTGGGCGTCGAACAGATTCTGGCCGTCGTGCATGAAAAGCACCGGGTAGCGCCGCTCGGGCGCCGCGGCGTATGAGCGCGGCAGGTAGACCAGAATGTCGCGGTGGTTGCGCAGCTGCGGGCTCCACACGCCCTCCAGCAGCCGCAGGTCGCCTTCGACGGTGTGGTTCGTCTTGTGTTCGCGGTAGTCGAGCCAGATTGACATAGGTGTTCTTTCAGGTTTTTCGGGATAGCGCATCGCGTCATGATACCCGAAACGAGGCGGCGGCGCCAGGGACGCTAGCGGTCCGGCCGCACTGCTGCGGCCAGATCAGGCGGGACGGCGCGGGGCTGGCGGGCGGAATCGAGGCACTGGTAGCTGGTCAGCGAGCGCACGAGCGGGCGGCCGTCGCTGGCACGGACCACCGCATGCGCCCAGCTTAGCCGATCGCCTTCGGTCCCAACAACAGTACTTTGGACCTGGACGGCATCCCCATAAGTGGCGGGGTGCAGATAGTCTGTTTGGTGGCTTGCGGGCGCGAATTGTAACCCTTCTTCCATCCAGCGCCCGAGCGGCCAGCCGGCCTGCGCCAGCGCCTGGGCCATGCCCTCGGCGCACCAGCGCAGATACACGGCGTTGTTGACGTGGCGGATGGTGTCGATCTCATAGGAGCGGACCTCGTGCTCCCAAGCCCAGCGGCCGCGCTCGGGATGGCCGCCCGGGAGCGCCGCCAGCTCCAAGCGCGGCAGGATCTCGAAGGCCGCCAGCATGTCGGCGGGGATGCGCTGGGGCCGCCCGCGCTGGCGGTCCACATAGACCCAGGTGGCGCTGGCCCGCGCCGCGATCCTGCCGTCCTCCAGCGCGATCAGGTAGTCGCGCTGGGCGTAGGTGCGCTGGAAATCCGCCGCCCAGGTCCGCACGGCGATCCGCTCGTCGGCGGCGATCGGCGCCAGCAGCTCGACCTGGATCCCGCGCAGGATCCAGGCGGTCTGCCGCTCCACGTACCAGGCCAGCTCATAGCCGACGTCGCCCGAGGCTTCGCTGGCGGTTTGCTCGAAATAGTGCTGCAAGCCGGCGATCCCGACCAGGCCGAAACAATCGCACTCGTAGGTTCGCACCCGGAACCGCCGCTCGAAGGAAAAGCGCTCCATGCCAGCTCCTCGATTAAGCCAATCCCCTCCATGATACCAGCCGCG
>DASWWB010000820.1:0-7899 GCA_036406115.1 Herpetosiphonaceae bacterium | reverse complement strand
GCGCTCCGCCAGCGCCAGCGCCGCGAAGCCGCCGGTCGAGATGCCGGCCAACGTCGCCGGCCTGCCACCCGTCAGCTCGCCGATCGCCGCCGCCAGCAGCCGGACGATCAGCTCGACGCTGAGATCATCCGGCTGCATCCAGCGCGGGGCGCGGGCGGGGTAGTGGCCCGGCAGGCTGAGCGCGTAGCACGGCCCGTAGCCGGTCAGCAGCGTCTCGCGCCGCCAGAAATCGACGGAGTGGCCCAGGCCGTGCAGCAAGATGATCGGCTCGCCGGCGGCGCCGGGATTGAGCGCGCGGGCCGCCAAGGTGTGGCCGTCGATGTCAAAGGTTTGGAGCATGCTGGGTCCTGCGGGCCGAACGATCAATGGGCTAAGCCTACGGCGGATCAGCTCTTTTGTCCACCGTCAATCCGATAGGAGGCGCCGGTGATAAACGACGCTGCGTCGGACGCCAGGAAGGCGATCAGCTCCGCCACCTCCGCCGGCCGCCCCAGCCGCTGCATGGGCACCTGGCGCATGACGGTCGGGCGGGCGTCGGGGCCCAGGCTGTCGAGGATGGCGGTGTCGGTCCAGCCCGGGCAGACCGCGTTGATCCTGACCCCGGCTTTGGCCACCTCAAGCGCGCCGGTTTGAGTCAATTGGATCACGCCGGCCTTGGCGACGGCGTAGGCCCCGAGCATGGCCGCCCCGCCGATGCCGGCGATCGACGAGACATTGACGATCGCGCCGCCCCGGCCGCCGTCGAGCATGGCCCGGGTGGCGTATTTCTGGCCCCAGAACACGGCGGTCAGGTCGATGTCGATCACCCGCTGCCAGGCGGCGGTTTCCACGGCGTGGAGCGGCCCCGGCGTGCCACCGATGCCGGCGTTGTTGACCATCACGTCGAGCCCGCCGCCCAGCCGCACCGCCTCCGCCACCAGCGCGCTGACCTGCTCCTCGCTGCCCACGTCGCAGCTGACGAAATGGGCGGCGCCGCCCGCCGCTTCGATCTGGCCGACGGTCGCCTCGCCCTCGCCCCGGTTGATGTCCGCGACGATCACCCGCGCCCCGCGCGCCGCCAGCAGCTTGGCGGTTTCGCGCCCGATGCCCAGCGCCGCCCCTGTCACAACCGCCGTCCTGCCGGTGAGATCGATGCTCATGCCTCGCTCCTTTGCTAGCCGAATCCCGCCCAGTCTATCCTATTTCAGGCGATATGACTGAATCGTCATATTGATACTTGTTTAATGATAAAAAATCAGTTAAGATGAGCCCGGTGCACCTTCAACAATCGGCCAGCCAAGACATCGGGGTCCGGAACGGTCGTACGGCAACGGATATTTAGCTACAAGGAGCTGAATCGTATGCGGCAAGTACCCGGTCGGTGGCGAAGATTGGTTCTGGTGGGCGTCGGCGTTCTTATCTGGTGCATAGCTGTGATCTCGGCGGTTCCGCAGGGGACGACCGCGAAATCGCGCCTCCCCGAGAGCGAGGCGGCGGCCAAGGTCGTCCGCATCAAGGCGGTGACGGAGAAAGAGAGCCTGGCGCTGATCGACATGGGCCTCGACCTGTTGGAAATGCGCGAAGGCGATGATCTGTTCGCGATTGTCTCGCCGGCCGAGCTGAAGAAGCTCCAGCAGCGCGGCTTCGACGTGCGGGTCGACGAGGCGCAGACCTCGCTGATGCAAGCCCAGCTCGATCAGCTGACGGTGCTCGGCGGCTACCGCACCGTCGAGGAGGGCTACAGCCTGCTGGCCAGCGCCCAGAGCAGCTACCCCAATCTGGCCCAGGTGTTCACCTACGGCTCCAGCTGGGACAAGGTCACCGCCGGCGGCCCGGCCGGCTACGATCTGCGCGGCATCGTGCTGACCAACAAGTCGCGCACCGGCCCCAAGCCGCCGTTCGTGCTGATCTCGGCCATCCACGCCCGCGAGATGGCGACCGCCGAGCTGTCGCTGCGCTTCATCAACTATCTGCTCTCCAACTACGGCACCAACGCCGACGTGACCTGGCTGCTCGACGAGCACCGCGTGATCGTGATCCCCTACGTCAATCCCGACGGCCGCAAGGACGCCGAGCGCGGCGTCTACCAGCGCAAAAACAAGGACACCGTCGTCGCGCCCTGCTCCTCGCAGACCAGCTCCTCGCAGCCCGGCGTGGACCTGAACCGCAACGCCCGCTTCAAGTGGGGCACCGTTGACAAGCCGACCCAGTCCAAGTGCGCCCAGACCTATCCCGGCCCGACCGCCGGCTCCGAGCCCGAGGTCCAGGCGATCGAAAGCTACCTGGGCACCGTCTTCGCCGATCAGCGCGGCTCCGGCGACACCGACGCCGCGCCGGCGACCGCCGAGGGCGTGTTTATCTCGCTCCACTCCTACAGCGATCTGGTGCTCTGGCCCTGGGGCTGGACCAACAGCCTGGCGCCGAACAACACGGATCTGGCGGGCCTGGGGCGCAAGTTCGCCACCTACAACAGCTACACCGCCCAGAAATCGACGGCGCTCTACCCGACGAGCGGCACCACTGATGACTGGACCTACGGCATCTTCGGCGTGGCGTCCTACACCTTCGAGGTCGGCGGGTCGAGCGGGAGCTGCGGCGGCTTCTTCCCGGCCTTCTCCTGCCTCGATAGCGGCTCCAACGGCAATTTCTGGGGCCGCAACCTGCCGGCCTTCCTCTACGCGGCCAAGGTCGCCCGCACGCCCTATCAGCTCCACCGCGGCCCCGACGCCCTGTCGCCGGCCACGGCCTCGGTCAGCGGCGGCTACCGGGTGACGGCGACGATCAACGACACGAAGAACGGCAACCAGGCGATCAGCGCCGCCGAGCTGTACGTCGACACGCCGCCCTGGCGCGGCGGCTCACCCGTCAGCCTGAGCGCGACCGACGGCGCCTTCAACAGCACCGCCGAAGCCGTCCAGGGCACGGTGAGCGGCCTGTCGTCGGGCAAGCACATCGTGTTCGTGCGCGGCCGCGACGCCGGCGGCAACTGGGGGCCGGTCAGCGCAGTGTTCCTGACCGTGCCCTAGGCCCGTTGGCGCTGGAGCGAGCGGGCGGCCGGCGCAATCGCCGGCCGCCCGCTTTGTCTTTCATCCAAGCGAGCCCGGCATTGTGGCCCGGATTCTGCTTCGCCTCGCGCAGTCCCTGGACAGTGTTTGCCCAGTTGTTGAACATGGAGGCCCGTCATGCAGCGCCGATCGCCCGATCACCTGCTGGTTGCCGAGGCGGCTGCGCTTCGCGCCCGCTCGCAGCAGCTTGCGACGCAAAGCTGGTACCTCAAGGAGCAGACCCGCGCCCTGCGCGACCGCGTGGCCGCCATCCGCGCCCAGCTCGCCGAACGCCAGCCGCCGGCCGCGATCGCTGAGCGGCGACAGGGCGCGGCGCCGCCTGCGGCAGGGAGTGAGCTGATCAACAGAGCAACCTGCCCGCGCCAGTGAGCTGATCAACAGGGGAACCTCCCCGCGCCTGGGAAGACTGGCTCAATCCAGCCGCGCCACCAGCAGGTCGCGCAAGGCGTCGGCGACGCGCGGGGCGTGCTCGATGGGGAAATGGAGCCCGCACCAGACCTTGCCGGCCGTCACGCGAGTTTCGGGGGCGAGGGCGGCCCGCAGCTCGGCGAGCAGCGCCTCGACGTCGATCAAACTGGCGAGCGTGTCGCGGCGGAAATCGGCGAAGCCGCGATCGGTCTGTCCCGCCCGCGGCGCGGCGTTGAAATGGGCCACGAACACCGTTGCGCCAGGCGGCGGCCCGGCGGCTGCGTAGTAGCTCAGCCCGCCCTTGCCCAGCGTGACCGTCAGCGGCTCGTCGCGGGCGATGCGATCGGTGAAGGCCTGGTAGGAGCGGCGGACATCATCGCTCCATGCGGCGGCGATGGCGGCGTGGCGGTCGAACAGATCGGCGAGATCCATGCGGATGCTCCTTGGCGGCGGCTCGGCGCCCCGCCTGCTAGGCTTGGCGGATGCGCGCGTCGGTGTTGTAGCCGCGCTCGCCGAACGGCTGTAGCTCCTCGATCCACAGCTCCTCAAGCACCGCCAGCGCGGCGGCGCGGTCGAACCCCGGCTCGTCGCTTTCCTTCACCACGTCCAGGATTTCAAACACGAAGGCGGCGGCGCCGTGCTCGTTCCAGTCGCGCTGCAAGGCCTGGTTGCGGTGGGAGCCGATCTTGAGCATAAATTGATGGGCGTTGAGCGGCCCCTCCAGGTTGAGGCTGCTGCCCAGCAGCACCTTGCCGCTGACAGTGTTCTTGATCTGGAAGACGCCGGCGGGCTTGAGTCGCTGCTGGTAGTCCCGCTTCAGCTCGTCGCGCGATTTCATGGGCTGCTCCTTGCCGCGCTGGCTGGCGGCGTGATGGGTGATTCGTCGCCTCAATACTAACGTAACTAACGTGAGTAAGTCAAGACTGATCATTTCTCAGCCCGGAGACGGAGCCGCCACTAGCACCACTGGCTAGTGGTGTTGTATAATACGGCCCATCGCGGTCCTGGCCGGGAGCTTTTCGGGCGCCGGACCAGCCCATTTCGTTGAGACGCCCGCGGCCGGCAGGACGCGCCAGCCGCGGCTACGCGCAGGAGGTCGAAGATGCCCTTCTATCACAAACTCGGCACCATCCCTCACAAGCGGCATGTCCAATTCCGCCGGCCCGACGGCTCGCTCTACCGCGAGCAAGTGATGGGCACCAAAGGCTTCAGCGGCATCGAGTCGATTTTGTACCACAACTATCCGCCGACCGCGATTCTGGCGGTCGAGGATCTGGGCCTGGTCGAGACGCCGCTGGAGGAGCCCGGCGCGCTGCGCCACCGCCACTTCAAGACCTCGCAGATGACGACGGGCGGCGATCCGATCAGCGGCCGGCGCATGCTCCTGGCCAACAGCGACGTGCGGATGGGCATCGTGATGCCCACCGAGGAGCAGCGCTACTTTTATCGCAACGGCGAGGGCGACGAGCTGCTGTTCGTCCACGAGGGCGAAGGCGTGCTGGAGACCTCGTTCGGCCTGCTGCCCTATCGCCGCGGCGACTACCTAGTGATCCCGATCGGCACGACCT
Source organism: Herpetosiphonaceae bacterium (assembly GCA_036406115.1). Taxonomy (GTDB): domain Bacteria; phylum Chloroflexota; class Chloroflexia; order Chloroflexales; family Herpetosiphonaceae; genus DASWWB01. Next base: position 2,879 of record DASWWB010000820.1, on the reverse strand, counting down.
ACCGGGTCAACACCGGCGGCGCCGCCACCAAGATGCTGGTCCTGGAGACCACCGGCGAGCTGACGACGCCCAAGCGCTACCGCAACGAGCATGGCCAGCTGCTGGAGCACTCGCCCTTCTGCGAGCGCGACATCCGGGTGCCGGTGGAATTGCAGCCGCACGACGAGCGCGGCGAGTTCGCGGTCCATGTGCGCGCCCACGGCCGCCTGACCAAGCACGTGCTCGATCACCACCCGCTGGATGTGGTCGGCTGGGACGGCTACCTCTACCCCTACGCCCTCAACATCGAGGACTTCGAGCCGATCACCGGGCGCATCCACCAGCCGCCGCCGGTCCACCAGACCTTCGCCGGGCCGAACTTCGTGGTCTGCTCGTTCGTGCCGCGCATGTTCGACTACCACCCGCAGGCCATCCCGGCGCCCTACAACCACTCCAATGTCGAGAGCGACGAAGTGCTGTACTACGTCGAGGGCAATTTCATGTCGCGGCGCGGCGTCGAGCTTGGCTCGATCACGCTGCATCCGTCCGGAATGCCCCACGGCCCGCACCCGGGCACTGCCGAGGCCTCGATCGGCAAGCCGGCCACCGAGGAGCTGGCGGTGATGGTCGACACCTTCCGGCCGCTGTCGATCGCCCGCGAGGCCCTGCCGCTGGAGGATCCGAAGTACACCTATTCCTGGATCGAAGGCTAGGTTAAACGCAAGCGCGGCCCCGGCGGGCCGCGCTTCCCTGATCTGGCGCGGGATCAGCCGAGGATCTTGCTCGCCAGCCAGACCAGGCCGGCGATGAGGAAGATGAACGCCGCGAATTTGAGGAGCTTGAACAGGATTACGAAGCCGAACATCAGGACCGCCGCGACGACGGCGAATTTGAACGCCTGCTTGATGAAGCGCCGCCCCGAGTGGCCGCCGAGGACGCTGATACCGCCCGCGATGAACATCAGCGGCACGAACGCCCGGAAGATGCCGGGGCCGGCGCCGCGGAAAAAGATGTTCAGCAAGATGATGCCGCCGACGATAAAGAGCAGCGGGTGCGGCCCGTGGCGGTGGCGGTGGGCGCGATGGTGATGGCTGTGGCGATGGTGTTGGTGGCGCGGGGCGGGGCCGGCCGCCGGGACTGGGAGCGAGGCTGGCGCGGCGCTCTGGCCGCTGCTGGCGGCCGCAGCAGCAGGGGCGGCCTCGCGGAAGCGGCGCAAGTCGATCGTGGAGCCCATGGCGGGCTGGATGTCCGGCTCCTGCGGGGTGTCGTTGTCGGCGACTCCGACCTGATGGCCGCAATATTGGCAAAAGATCGCGCTGTGCTCGATTGAACCCTGGCATTCGGGACAATTCATCGGACTGCTCCCCCTGCTGCTGGCAGGATGCAAACTGGCGGCTCCGGGTAACCCAATCTCTGGCTACTTGTACGCCAGGCTGTTTTTGATTGTTGCATTGCGCTGAGGTGGACGATGCTGCTCGATCCTGCGGACCTCGACCGCAAAACGCTCTATAAGCTCGCGATCGGCCTGGTGGTGCCGCGCCCGATCGCCTGGGTCTCGACGCTCAGCGCCGGCGGCGTGGCCAACCTGGCGCCGTACAGCTACTTCAACGTCGCCTCGTCCTCGCCGCTGATGCTGTTGTTCTGCCCCAACCGCCAGCTTGACGGCAGCAAGAAAGACACCCTGGTCAACATCGAGCAGCGCCCGGAGTTTGTCATCCACATCGTCGCCGAGGACCAAGTCGAGCCGATGAACCTGACCTCGGCCGCCGCCCCGCCGGAGATTGACGAGTTCGCGCTGGCTGATCTGCCGCAAGCGCCGGGCGCGGTTGTCGAGGTGCCGCGGATCGAAAGCGCCGCCGCCGCCTTCGAGTGCCGGCTGCACCAGATCGTGCCGCTCGGCGACGCCGAGGTGGTGATCGGGCGGGTCGTCGCCATCCACATGCGCGACGAAATCTATCGCGCCGGCTATGTCCTGCTGGATCAGCTGCGGCCGGTGGGGCGCATGGCCGGCAACACCTACCTGCGCTGCCACGACACATTCGACCTGCCCCGGCCGCGCCTGCCCGAGCAAGGATGACGGCTGCGGCAGAGTGCGGTATACTACAGGCGTTCGGAGCAGCCAGGAGTGTGCCGTATGTCTACTGTGCTGGTTGTCGATGACTCGCCGGTTATTCGTCTGATGGTGTCGGCGGCGCTCGGCCAAATCGATCTCGCGGTTTCCCAGGCCGGATGCGGCGCCGAGGCGCTGGCGATCTGCGGCAATGGTCCGATCGCCGCCGTGCTGCTTGACATGGAGCTGCCGGGCGAGAACGGCCTGGAGATCTGCCACGCGCTCAAACGCGATCCGCGGACCGCCGCCATCCCCGTGATTCTGATGAGCGGCCACGCCCCCGACGAGCTGGAGCCAGGCCCCAATCTCCAGCTGCCGGACTATTTCCTGGCCAAGCCTTTCAGCATCGATCAGATCCAGTCGGTGATCCGCCAGGCCATGGCTTAGGGATGGGCTGATTTGCGCGACTGGGCGGTTTTTGCTATAATGCTCGGGCTATATTCGGGTGGGTCGCATAGTTGGTCTAGTGCGCGGCACTGGAAATGCCGTAGGGTGTCAAAGCCCTCGAGAGTTCGAATCTCTCCCCATCCGCCAAAGAAAAACCGCGAGCCAAGCTCGCGGTTTTTTCATGCCCTGGCGCGGGCCAATGCCAATCCCCGCACTTCCAGCGCCCCGGCCTCCCGCAGCGCGGCGCCGCAGGCCAGCAGCGTGGCCCCGGTGGTCAGCACGTCGTCGATCAGCAGCAGCCGGGCCGGCGGCGCGGCGCCCGGCCCGGCTCCTCGCCAGGCGAAGGCTGCGCGCATATTGTCGGCGCGCTCGCCGGCGCCCTGGCCGACCTGGTGGGCGGTGT
>DASWWB010000819.1:0-5437 GCA_036406115.1 Herpetosiphonaceae bacterium | reverse complement strand
CATCAGGCTGGCGGAGACGACATTCAGTTGTCCGGCGAGGAGATCCGCGTGCCAATCGCTGGCGTCGTCGGCGAGCTGGCGGGCGACGCTGAACGATTGCAGCGCATGGATCAGATCGCTGCCGAGCGGGCCATGCGGATCGTGGCCGGCGAGCTGGAGCTGGGCGGTGGTGTTGAAATAGAACGCCGCGCCGCGCTGGATGATCAGCTCAGCGGTCCAGGGGGCGAGCCGATCCGGCGAGAGATCGGTCTCGGCGGCAAAGCGCGTCGCCCACTCTTGGGCGTGCCACTCGGCGGAGGTCGCGGTCAGCGCCAGGAAATCCTGCCAGCATGGCGTCTCGGCCAGGCCAAGCCGGCGGTAGAGCTCGATCATCCGCACCAGCGCCAGATGGCCGCCGAGCAGCCGATCAGCCTGGCCCTGGCCGTCAAGCAGCTGATCCTGGGCCGCGTAATACCACCAGCCATGCAGATGGGCCAGCGCAAGGTCGCGGAGCTGCGGCTCGGGCAGGGGCAGCAGATCGCTCAACCAATAGGGCAGCAGCACCACGATCTGGGTGAACTCGCCCTCCGCCAGCGTGCTGAAAAACGGCCTGGTCACGGCTTGCAGCGCCGGGCCGAGCGCGGACAGCTCCGACTCGGCCTCGCTGATAATCGCTGTGTAGCGCGCCATGTCCGCCGCGTCAAAGAACTTGAGATGCTGGGCCAGGCTCGGGGGGTTGCGCATGGGACCTCGCTTGCTTTAGCTCGAGAGTGGCCATCAGGCGATCCTCTCGTTGCGCGGACTGGGCCTATCATACGCGGCCGCACCGGAGCCTGTCTACGCCCAGATGGGGCTGGCGGCGCTCCGCACCAGCCGCCGCTCCTGTGAGTTCTAGGCTGGCCCCAAGAGCGCCGACAGCACCTCCCGCGCCGCATAGCTGGTTTGGCCCGGCGGCAAGCAGCGCGTAATCGCCTGGATATCATCCCCGAGCGTGAGCAGCGGGCGTTCCAGATAGGCTCCCTGCTGCTGGGGCAGGCCAGCGGTCGCCAGCAGCCCGTTGCAGAGGCATTTCCGGCCCTCGGTATCCGACTGGGCGCCGCCTTTCGCAACGTATGCCGCAACCGGCTCTGCGGGACAGCGGAAGCCCAGCGTTCCGTCGGGACGCGCGTAGGGCGTGCGCAGATAGCCGAGATCGCAGCGGCGCGGGCGCTGAACATACAGCTCGTGCTCCGCGAGCGTGTCCGCAAGCTGCGCAAGCTTGAACGGGAAGCCGGTCGGCGAGGCGGCGGGATCGGTCAAAATCTCCAGGTCGCCCCGCGCGGCGGCAGCGATCACTTGGGCTTTCAGGGTGGCGCTGAGGCCGGACTCATCGCACAGCGCGAAGGCGGTTCCCAGCTGGACGCCCTGGGCGCCCGCAGCCAATGCCTGCTGGAGCCGAGCCGGCTCGGCGCAGCCCCCGGCGAGCCAGAACGGCCGGCCCAAGGCGCGGATCTGCGCCAGATCAACCTCGTCGCGGAGGCCGTAGAGCGGTTCGCCGCGAGCATTCTGGCGCGCTGGCCCGCGCGGCGGGGCATTATGGCCCCCGGCGGTTGGCGCTTCCACGACAAAGCCATCCACGCGGCCGGTCGATTTTTTGATCAAAGCCGTCGCCAGGGCCGTGGAGGCGATAATCGCCAAAAACAGCGGGCGTTTCAACGGCGGCAGCTCATGGCCGAGGAGTGTTTGCGGATCAAAGTGATAGCAGCCACGCTCCTCCGGGACCTCCCCATCGACTGCGAGTTTCAGCGAAACAGGGCGATGCAGCGCCAGTCCGTCCAGAATCCCCGGAATTTCCCGGGGAATCCCCGCTCCCATCAGCACATAATCGACGCCGGCCAGCATCGCCCCGTAGAGCGAGCTTGGGTTTGGCAGCTGGATTTTCTCAAGCAGATTCATGCCGACGACGCCCGCATGGCCCTCCTTGGCTAAGGAGACCTCGGCGAAGGCGGCGACCGCGGTGAGCAGCTCAAGCGCGCGGCTGGGCGGCGCCGCGTACATGGGGGCGAGCGCGTAGGGGCGGGCGGGAGATTTGCCGCCGGGAATGAAGTAGCGCTCCAGGACGCGCGCCGCAAGCTCCGGCAGCGGAAAATGGCCCAGCGCCCGCCGCATATGCCCGCCCCGGTCGCCGTCTTGGAGCCGGCGGACCAGGACGGTGCTGAGACCCGTGCCCGAGACAACCCCCAGCTGGCCCGCCTGCGCTACGGCCCGGGCGAGCCGCCAATCGGATATCCCAACCCCCATGCCGCCTTGGATAATCACCGGATACTTCATGGCCGTGTTAGCTCCAGCTTGATAATCTCACCAAGCATAGGCATGCTCGGCGCGCGGCACGGAGAAGACCAGACCACCGCCGGTCGTCGTTCCACCACCAGCCCTGAATCGCCACACCCCTTTGAATCAGGCTAGACACGCCGCTTTTTTTCTGATATGCTTGTATCTACCAATGGTAATTAAAATAACAAAGGTAAATGAATGGGACGAAAAGAACGACGCCTCCGCGACCAGCACGAACTCCGGCAGAGCATCCTCGCAGCCGCGCGCGCCATCGCCCTGGCCGAGGGGTGGAGCAATGTGACGATGCGCAAGATCGCTGAGGAGATCGAGTACAGCCATGCCGCCATCTACGCCTATTTTGAAACCAAAGATCAGCTGCTCGTCGAGCTGGCCCACGAGGGATTCCGCCTGCTTGAGGCGGACATGCTGCACGCCAGAGCCAACGCCCGTGATCCCGAGGATGCGCTCCACGGCATTGCGCGCGGCTATCTCGGCTTCGCCTGGCGCTGTCCCGAGCTGTACCGGCTGATGTATGGCCTTGACGGCGTCACGTTTCGCGTTTCCGAGCCCAAGAAAGAAGGGCGGCAGATTGAGGATGTGGCCTCAGACACAGTCAAAGCGGTCCTTGAGGCGCGCGGCTGGTCGACCGAGCACCTGGCCGATCAGGTGTATCTCTTGTGGGGGACCACCCACGGCCTGGCGACGCTCGCGCTGACCCACCGCATCCCCGGGGCGCAGGATCAGGCGGCGCGCTTGGTCGACCAGGCCATCCAGGCGCTGTTGATCGCCTGGGAACGGACGCTGCCCCCAGCCGGCAGCTAGCCATGAAACGGTAGCGAGGGTTCGGCGCATCCGGACCCGTATCAATTATTTCGCCTACTTACCAAAGGTTACAAATCAATCAATGGTAAATCGTCATCAAGGAGATCAATTATGGCCTTCTATCCTTTGACCGTTTTGCTGCACATCGTGGGCGTCATCGGCCTGTTTATCGCGCTCAGCCTGGAGGGGGCGATGCTCGTTCGCCTGCGCGCGGCGACGACAACGACCCAGGTCCGGGAATGGCTTGTCCTCAGCCGCGTGATTGACGTGGCGCTGCCCGTCTCGGCAATCTGCATCCTGATCAGCGGCCTCATGCTGACATTGTCGGTCTGGGGCTGGAGTCACGCCTGGATCGATCTGTCGCTGGGCGTGCTCGTGCTGATGGGAATCTTGGGCCCCGTGATCAACGGACCGCGCATCAAGGCGATTCAGGGGGCCGCGCAGGCAGCGCCTGCGGGCGACATCTCGCCTGCGCTGCGGCACGCCATCTTGAACCCGGTGCTGCGGGGATACATGCCGGTCCCGCTCTTTGGCGCGGCGGGGGCGGTTGCAATGATGGTCCTGAAGCTGGGCTGGCTTGGCTCGGGGATGGTGCTGGCGGCGGCCCTCGGCGCCGGACTTCTCAGCGCCTTTGTCCGCAACAAGTAGCGTCCGCAACGGATGGGGCTGGCGGACTGCCCGCAGCAGCGCCGCCGGCCCTACGCCCGCGTCTCCGCCACCTGCAGCTCGAACTCATCGCCGGAGCGATACACCCAGGCGCCGAGGAAAATCGGCGTGATGCCCGCCTGTTGGAGCCGCGCGGCGACGAAGGCCTGCTGAACGGCGGCAAACGCGCGCGGCGCCTCGAGTCGGAAGATCCGCGTCGGCACCTCGGCGGCGGGCAGGGTGTGCGTCCGCGTGATATCCAGCGTCATGCCGCCGAGCGTGCCGATAATCCACTCCCAGTAGTTTTCCGCATCAGCGGTGACATCGGTCATGCGCAGGGCGCGCGCCAGGTCGCGCAGGGGCAGCGGCGTGACAAACCAAATATCCGTGATCGCGGTCATGGGCGCCTCCTTGCTAGCCGCGCGATCCGCCATCGCGGCGCTCAGCCGTTGCTTGTCGCCGGCGCGACCTGGCGCAGCCGCGCCTGCATGGCCAGCGTCACCGCCAGATTGAGCAGGCTCCCGACCATCAATCCCGCCAGGACGGCGCCGACGCCAAACCGCTGCGTCAAGTAGGCGGTCGCGAGCGGCGTGGCCGCCTGGGCCGTCAGCGCAGGCGCGGCCAGCGAGCCCAGCACAATCGGGTAGCGCTGCGCCCCGAAAAGCGCCAGCGGCAGCGTCCCGCGCAGGATGGTGCGCAGGCCGTTGCCGAGACTGTAGCACACGACCCCGCCCACGGCGAGCGCGGGATGGCCGAGCAAGAGCCCGCAGCCCGCCGCCGTCAGCGCTGCCGAGCCAACGGCGCTGCCGATCGGATGGTGCGGCGGCCGCAGCGCCTCCAGCCCGCGAATGCCTATCTGACACGGCCCCACCAGGGCGCTCACCCCAAGCGCGGCGGCCACGGCGATCCCTTTCGCTTGCAAGATCGGGAGCAGCTGGACCGACATGACGGTCATCATGCTGGCGCCCAGCGTCCAGTGGACCGCCAGCAGGCGATAGAGCACGCGATCCATCGGCGGCGGCGGGCCGGGCGCCGGCGCGGAGGCGGGCGGGGGCGGTCCGTCATCCGGCCGGGGGCGCGCCAAGCCGACGGCGGTCAGCGGCCAGATCGTCAGCCAGAGCACGAGGCCATAGAGGCCGCACGTCAGCCGCCACCCGACCAGCTGGATGAGCGCGCTGAGCAGCGGCCAGGTCACGGTGGTGCATAAGCCCGCGATGAGAGTGATCTGGACGATGATCCGCCGGGCGCTGGCGCCGTACTGGCGGGCCAGCGTGGCAAACAGCGCGTCATACAAGCCGCAGGCCATCCCGATGCCAATGATACCCCAGCCGCCCACAAAGATCGGGAGCGCCGGCGCGAGCGCCAGCACCATCAGCCCGAGGCCGATGAGCATGCCGCTGCTCCGGACCAAGGTCGCGCCGCCCGTGCGGTGAATCCAGCGCCCGACAAACGGCGCCAACGCGCCCGACAGCAGGATGCTCAGCGAGAGGCAGCCGTAGATCCATCCTGCCGGCCAGCCGGTATCCTCCATCACCGGGCGGACGAGCACGGACAGCAGGAAAAACGAGCCGCCCCACAGCAGGATTTGGCTGACGCCCAGCGCGGTCGCCGCGAGAAAGGATGCATCAGTATGTCACACATCAAGCTGAGCTCGCATAGGGATAGTAGCGAGCGAGGC
>DASWWB010000818.1:0-8049 GCA_036406115.1 Herpetosiphonaceae bacterium | reverse complement strand
ATTGTCTCGGCCTCGCCCGAGATTTCGGCGCTTAACGAGATTATTTTCAGCACGCCGCTGGAGACGATCTTCCCCTCGATCGCCCAGCTCTCCCGCGATATTGTCCGCGTCTCCTATGCCACCGCCGACGGGATGTTCCGCACCTTCCCGCCAGTCCAGCCCGCCGATGTGGCGCCCGACTGGACGATCGAGACCAACGAGGCCCTGCTGCTCGGCGGCCCCGAGCAGAACCCGCAGCGCCAGCTGATCTGGCAGGATGTCCACCAGGTCTTCGGCGGCCAGCAGCAGGTCGTCGCGGCGATCACGCCGATCTACCGCCGCGATCGCTTCATCGGCGTGGTGGTGGTCGATATCAGCGCCGATCGCCTGACCGATGTCCTGACCAATGTGGTGGTCGGCGGCAGCGGCTTCCCGCTGGTCCTCGACCGCTCACGCAAGCTGATCGCCACCACCGAGCAGGGCCAGCAGGTGCTGCTCGGCAGCACCGGCGTGAGCCGCGAGGAGCAGCGCAAGGCTGATCTGACGAGCCTCAATCCCGGCCTGGCGCCGATGCTCCAGGGCCTCGACCCGGCCCGCGGCACGACGATGCAGGTCTCGCTCGGCGGCAAAGACTATCTGCTGGCCGCGGCGCCGGTCGATTTTGTCTCCTGGCAGGTGATGTTCGCCTACCCGCTCGACGATATCGCCGCCACCTCGCGCGAGACCGGCGCGCTGATGCGCGAATCCGCCCGCACCACGCTGCTGGCGAATTTCGGCATCATCGCCCTGGTGACGATCATCATCGCATCGCTGCTGCTCTACCTGCTGCGCCGCCAGCTGGTCCGGCCGCTCGGCACGCTGATCGAGGCGACCCGCGCGATCAGCGCCGGCTCGCTCAAGCCAATCGACATGCCCTACAACGATGAGATGGGCCAGCTCGCCCAGTCCTTCAATACGATGAGCCAGGCGATCAACGAGTCGCGCCAGGAGATCCTGGCGACGAACCAGCGCCTTGAGCAGGCTGTCGCCGAGCGCACCGCCGAGCTGCAAGGGGCGGTCGAGCAGACGACGACGATGCTCAGCACCCAGCAGGAGCTGGTCGCCACGCTCAACCGCGTCTCCAGCCCGCTCATCCCGGTGCTGCCCGGCGTGCTGGTGATGCCGCTCGTCGGCCAGCTCAGCGAGGAGCGCATGCAGTTCGCCACCCAGGAGCTGCTCCAGCGCATCGAAACCAGCCGCGTCCACCTGGTGCTGTTCGATCTGACCGGCGTGCCGGTGCTCGACGCCCCCGCCGCCCAAAGCCTGCAGCGCGCCGTCGCCGCCTCCCAGCTGCTCGGCGCCCGCATGATGCTGGTCGGCATCGCCCCCGAGGTCGCCCAGACGCTGGTGATGCTCGGCCTCGATCCGCGCAACGTGGCGACCGCCGCCGATCTCCAGACCGCGATCGGCCAGGTGCTGCGCCAGACGGGTCTCCGCTCGGCCTGATTCCCGCCCCGGATCGGCCCGACGCCGCGCCGGAATTGACGTACAATGATGAGGGAGCCGCGAGCGGCTCCCTTGCTATCCCCGGGCCGCCCGCGCCCGCCGACCCGTCGCCTCGCCCGCGCAGAAAGGACCATATGCGCCGCCTTCATCTCGCCGTCATCGGACTTCTCATCGCACTCGCTGTGTTCAGCCGGCAGGATGCGCCCGCCGCCGCGCGCTCCGCCTCGCTCCAGGGCGGCAGCATCCACACCGCGCTCGGCAATCCCAGCGGCGCCGTCGCCGATCCTGCCCAGCCCACCAACTATCTGATGGAAAAGCCGCAGTATGTCCTGTCCTACCACCGCGACCGCGGCGAGTCCAATTGGGTCAGCTGGCACCTGGAGTCGGCGGATATCGGCGGCTCCGGCCGCTGCGATTGCTTCGGCCCCGACAACACCCTGCCCGCCGGCTGGTACCGCGTCGGCGACGGCGATTACTCGGGCAGCGGCTACGATCGCGGCCACATGACGCCCTCCGGCGACCGCACCTCCAGCCCGGCTAACAACGCCCCGACCTTCCTGATGACCAATATGATCCCCCAGGCCCCCGACAACAACCAGGGGCCGTGGGCGGCGCTCGAAAACTACGCCCGCAGCCTGCTCACGACCAGCGAGCTGTATATCATCAGCGGCGGCCAGGGCGAGCGCGGCACGATCGCCGCCGGGAGGGTGACGATTCCCGACCGGACCTGGAAAGTCATCGTGGTGCTGCCGATCGGCGACAACGATGTCGCCCGCGTCTCCACCGACACCCGGGTGATCGCGGTCAATATGCCCAACACCCAGGGCATCCGCTCGGTCAACTGGCAAACCTACCGCGTCAGCGTCGATTCGATCGAAGCGCTGACTGGCTATGATTTCCTCTCGAATGTCGATCCCGCCATCCAGGCGGTGATCGAGGCCCGCGTCGACGGCCAGGGCGGTGGCACGCCGACGCCAACCTGGACGCCGACCTGGACGCCGACCTGGACGAGCACGCCGACGCCGACGCCGACCTGGACCAACACGCCCACCGGCACGCCGCCGACCAACACGCCGACGAGCACGGCGACCGCCACGAACACGCCGACCAATACGCCCACCAACACCCGGACGCCGCTGCCGACGACGCCGCCCACGGTGCATCCGACCGACACGCCGACCGGGACGCCGCCGACCCCGACCAACACCCCGACCGCCACCGGGACGCCGGCGCCGGCCCACCGCCTGTTCCTGCCGCTGGTTTTCGCGCCCGGCACCCAGCAGGCCACGGCCACGCCGACGGTGACGCCGATTGTCTCGGTCACGCCGGCCACGCCGACTGAGACGGCCACGCCGATTGTCTCGGTCACGCCGATTGTCTCGGTCACGCCGCAGTCGCCGACCGCCACGCCGACGCCGGCGACCACGCCCACCGCGCCGGCAACCGCCACCCCGGCCCCGCTGCCGCCAAGCTACAATAACTGCCAGGCCGACGCCAACGGGCCGGCCTCGCCCAACTTCCCGGTCCGGATCGTGGCCATCGATAAGGTCGCCGAGACGGTGACGATCCGCAATGAGACGGCGGCGACGGTCAGCATCGCCGGCTGGCGCATCTGCTCGTTCACCGGCGCCCAGCTCCACGCCACACTGAGCGGATCGCTCGCGCCCAACGAGACGCGCCTGATCCCCTCCCAGGCTAGCACGACGATCTGGAGCAACAGCAACCCGGATCCCGGCGGCCTCTACGACGGCAACGGCTCGCTCGCCAGCTATTGGCCGGATTAGGCCGCCGGCGAACTCATGGCACTGATTGTGGAGACATGCGGCTCAGTGGCTTCGGCGCTCGCCTAGCGTAAGGAGGACAGCCGTGGAGTTCATTCGCATTGAGAGTTTCGTTATCCGCGTCAGCAACATCGCCGGTTTTATGGTCAGCGACGCCCCCGACAACGAACCGCAGGTGGTGCTGTATTTGATAGCGCCGCACGAAGGGCGCTCCGCCATCACCATCGATGGGGGAGCGGCGGAGCGGGTCCTGGAGTGGATCGGCCAGAAGCTGGGCTACCTCGATTTGCGGCCCGGCCACGAGAGCAAAGGCGTCGTGCTGGGCTGATCCGCCCCGCCCTCAGCGGATCATCGGCTGCTCGCGGGCCAATCCCAGCTGGCTGAGCCAGCTCAGCCGGTCCCAGTAGCCGCGCTGGAAGATGATCAGCCCATCGACCACATGGAAAAAGCCGCAGCCCTGCATCGCGTAGGGCTGCGGCTTCTCCATCTCCAAGCCCGGGGCGCCGACAAACGTGCCGCCGCCCGACCACTCAAGGATCGCCCACTCCCCGTCCTCGAACAGATTCTCGATCCTGGTGACGGTGTCCGGCGTGGCGGCGAAAAAGGCCGCCAGGTCGGCGCGGATGGCCTCCCGCCCGGCGAGCGGCGCGTTGGTCGCGACCTGGAGGTTGACGGCTTCTTCGTGGTACAGCGCGGCGCCGGCCTCGGCGTCGTGATCGTTCATCGCCTTGACCCAGGCCAGCAGGGTTTCTTTCGGGCTGCGCATGACAGGCTCCTTTTCGCTCAACGGCGTTCGGTGCCGCCAGCATAATCCGCCGCCGCCCGGAGCGCATCCGCCGCCCGGCCAGCCGCGGCCCCGATGTTGCTCGTAGCGCCGCACGAAAACACAAGGAGCGTGCTTATGACCACACATTTTGACGCGGCCTCGGTCCAGCAGGAGTTCTGGATCTTGGTCGAGGCCCTGATCGCGCTCATTCTCGGCGGGATGATCGGCCTGGAGCGCGAAAAGGTCGGCAACTTTGCCGGCTTCCGCACTCATATGCTCGTCTGCGTCGCGGCGATGTTGTTTATCCGCATCAGCCAGTTCTTGATCGAGGATACGCGCAAGGTGCTGCCGGTCGAAATGCTGAGCATCGATCCGGTCCGCATGCTGGAGGCGATCATGGCCGGCATCGCCTTCATCGGCGCCGGCACCGTGTTCCGCGATCCCGACCGCAACGTCATGCGCGGGCTGACGACTGCCGCCTCGCTGCTGGTCGTGGTGCCGATCGGGGTCGCGGTGGCGCTGGACCGCTATGTGCTGGCGGTGGGCAGCACCGCCCTGGTGCTGGTGGTGCTGCACGCGATGCGCCGCCTGGAAAAAACATTCAATCTGAAAGCTGACGGCGCGGCCTCCGAGCAGCGCGAGGCCGATCAGCCCGGCGCCGCCGAGCGCCCCGGCCGCGAGCGCACGCCTGCCGCCTAGCGCAGCCGCTCGCGCATGATGCGGGCGACGGTCTGGCGCGCGGCGTCCGGGAAACCGCTGAGCCCGGGGATGTCGTTGCTCTCCAGCAGCACAAACTCGCCGCCGGCGGTCTCCAGGAAATCCAGGCCGAGCAGATCGGCGCCCAGGTGTTCCATCGCCCGCCTGGTCATGGCGGCGAGCGGCGCCGGCGGGTCGATCAGCTCGTAGTGGGTGGTCGCCACGTTGGCTTTCCAGCCCGCGCCGCGCCGGGCCATGGCCCACTGTTCGCCGCCCACGTCCAGCACGCGGATGTCGCGGACATACTCGACGTGCGGCTCCAGCGTGACGTACTCCTCGCTCGCAAACAGCATATCGCGCAGATCATGCCAGCTCTCGCGGTCGCGGAGCAGCGCCTTGCCCCAGCCGCCATGCAAATTGCCGGCCTTGATCACCGCCGGCAGCTCGGGCTCGATCCTGCCCAGCGCCGCCGGCGCCGAGACCACGGTCGCCAGGTGGATGGGCAGGCCGGCGGCTTTGAGCTCATTGAGCATGCCAAGCCGGTCGTAGCCCCGCAGCAAGGTCGCGGCCGGATTGACGCACGGCACGCCGGCCAGCCGGATCAGCTCCAGCGCCGCGCGGTGCGAGGGCTCCGGCCGCACGGCGCCCAGCCGCCACAGCACCCCGTCGACCCGCAGCGCGCCCTCGCGGTCCACAACCCATAGCCCTCCATCCTGGTAGATCCAGGAGCACGACTGGAGCCAGCGCTGCCGCACGCTCACCCCCGGCAAAAACGCCTGCCAGTCGCTCTCTCCGTTGACGACGACCACGGTTTTCATCGCACACCTCGCTCTCATTTACTTCGCTGACGGCGCTGGTATCATAGCAGGCAGTTGCGACATGCCATATTCAAAGGAGCCGCTGTGAACGCACCTCTGCCCCCGTTGCTGCCCGGCCTGCCGGTCGTCGGCAACTTGGTTGATTTTGTCCGCAAACGCCACGAGACCCTGCGCCGCGGCTACGAAACCTATGGCCCGGTCTTCGCCATGAAGCTGGGGCCGCAGCCGGTCGCCGTGCTGGCGGGGCCGGATCATCATCAGTTTTTCTTCAAAGAGACCGACGCGACCCTCAATATCGAGAAGGCCTATCAGTTCCTGGCGGCGATGTTCGGCCAGGTCGGCTTCACCGCCAGCCCCGAGGTCTACCAGCGCCAGCGCCCGGTGATGATGGCGCCGTTCCAGAGCAGCAAAATGGCCGGCTATGTCGCGGTGATGGCCGAGGAGACCCAGCGCTGGCTCGACGGGCTCGGCAATCTGGGCGCTTTTGAGATCAGCAAGACGATGGAGCGCCTGACGCTCCAGATCGCCGCCCACGCCCTGATGGGCCGCGAGTTCAGCGAGCAGGTCGGCCCGCCGTTTTTCGAGCTGTACCGCCAGCTCGCCAACGGCCTCGATCCGATCTCGCCGCCCAACTGGCCGCTGCCCCATTTCATCAAGCGCGACCGCGCCAAAGCCAAGATGTACGGGATCCTCGGCGAGATTATCGATCAGCGCCGCGCCAGCGACCGCGAGTTCGATGATTTCTTGCAGTCGTTCATCGAGGCCCGCTACCGCGACGGCGCCCCCGTCGAGCGCGAGACGATCACGGCGCTGGTGATCGCCCTGATCTTCGCCGGCCACGAGACCACCGCCGGCCAAGCCAGCTGGACGATTATCGAGCTGCTGCGCGCCCCCGAGTATCGCGGCCTGGTCGAGCGCGAGCGCGCCGAGGTGCTGGCCGGCGGCCGCCAGCTCGATCTGCCGGCGCTGCGCCAGCTCAAGCACCTGGAGTGGGCCGCCAAGGAGATCGAGCGGCTCCATCCCTCGGCCGATATTCTGATGCGCGCCAACAACGCTTCGTACGAGGTGGGCGGCTACCACATTCCCGCCGGCTGGAACACGATGATCTCGCCCAAGCTGTCGCACCGCCTGCCCGAGGTCTTCCGCGATCCCGAGCGCTTCGATCCGCTGCGCTTCGGCCCCGGCCGCGAGGAGGATCGCAAGCATCAGTTCACGCTGATCGGCTTCGGCGGCGGCATCCACAAGTGCCCCGGCATGAACTTCGCCTACAATGAGATCAAGGTCATCGCCACGATGCTGATGGAGCAGTTCGACCTGGAGCTGGCGACCCGCGATCCCGGCACGAAGTTCGGCCTCGGCGCCGCCCACCCCACGCCGACCTGGGTCCGCTACCAGCGCAAAGCCGGCCCGCGCCGCGGCGCCGAGCCTGTCGCAGCCGCAGCCTGCCCGGTCGATCACAGCGCCGTCGCGCCCGCCCCGGCGGAGCAGTCGGTCGAGCATCAGGCCCTGGTCGCCGCGCAGACTGGCGCCGGGCCGGCGGCGTGCCCGGTCGATCATCAGGTCGCCACGGCCGAGCCAGCCGGCGCCGCCCCGGCCGTCTGCCCGGTCGATCACAGTGCCGGCGTCACGTCTGAGCAGCCGGCGGACGCTTAGCCGCCGACGGTTGATGGAGGGCGGCCTGGCCCGCGGATGATCCGCGCGCCAGGCCGCTGTTGGTTGTGGCTTGATCCAGTCGATCGTTTTTTGCGCGGCGATGCTGTGATCCGCAGACACGGCTGGTTACGGCGCGTCGTTTGGGCACCAGCCGCAGGGCGGGCTTGCTGATGGGCGAGCTGGCAGCCGGTCGCGGCGGGGCGCTCCCCTGGCCCGGCTGGTTGCGCGGAGCGCCGGATCGCGGGCAACAAAAAAGCCCCCGATTGGGGACTTTTGATGTGGTGGGCGATAATGGGCTCGAACCATCGACCTCGTCGGTGTGAACGACGCGCTCTAACCAACTGAGCTAATCGCCCGTGCTTTCAACGAGGGATAGTATAGCATAGCATTGTCGATGCTGCAAGTCGGCAAGCGGGATCGAGCGGTGGGCGCCATGCCGGCTGCGGGTTGGTGTGGGCCGGCTGGGCGCCGTTTGGCCCGCCGCCCCTTCGTTGACAGCCTGCGGCCTTTTTGCTATACTTTTCGCTACGGTCCCGGGAGCAGTGGCCGAGCGGTTGAAGTCAACTGTCTTGAAAACAGTCGGAGTGTCAAAGCTCTCGTGGGTTCGAATCCCACCTGCTCCTCCAAAAAGCCGCGCTTGACAAAAAGGGTTTACAGGTTTATAATAAAAACGTAATAATAAAGGGATAAATACGGGTCGGTCGCATAGAGGCCTAGTGCGGTGGTTTGCTAAACCGCTAGGGGAGCAATCCCCTCGAGAGTTCGAATCTCTCCCGACCCGCCACTAAAAACGCAAGGTGATGAACCTTGCGTTTTGCTTTGTCTGATTTTATTTCTTGGTGGCCTCGACTGCTGCTAAATACCTTGCCCA
>DASWWB010000817.1:0-7954 GCA_036406115.1 Herpetosiphonaceae bacterium | reverse complement strand
GGCCGGGCCGCAGCGCATGCCCGGCGTGGTTCCCACGCCCCGCGCCCCTGCCCGGCGCGCCGCTTCCCGCCAGGGATTCGTCGCCAGATCCGCCCGCTCCGATGCGAGCGGATGAGCCCGCTCCGTGCTATGATGATCCCCGCGCCGGGCGCGATCCGCCGCTGCCAGGGCCGTTCCTCGGCCCCAGGAGCTTATGGACGCCTGTGCTATAATGTCCCAACATTTAACCCCGATAGAGGTTGCGCACCTGTATGGAACCAGAAATTCTAACCCGTTTGGCCCGCGTCGAGTCGCGCTATGAAGAGCTGAACGATGTCATGGCTCGCCCGGAGATCCTCTCCGACCACACGCAGCTCACCGCGCTGGCCCGCGAGCAGACCGAGCTTGGCGAGCTGGTGGCCCGCTACCGCGAGTACCGCCGGATCGAGGATCGGCTGGCCCAGGCCCGGGCCATGCTCGACGAAGAAAGCGACCCCGAGCTGCGCGAGCTGGCCCAGCTGGAGCTGGTCGAGCTGAACGAGCGCTCCTCCCAGCTCGACGACGAAGTCCGCCTGATGCTCCTGCCCCGCGATCCCAACGACGACAAAAATGTGATCATCGAAATCCGCCAGGGCGAGGGCGGCGACGAGGCCGCGCTGTTCGCCGCCGATCTCTACCGCATGTATCAGCGCTACGCCGAGCAGCAGGGCTGGAAGGTCGAGCTGATCGACATGAGCGAGAACGGCATCGGCGGCTACAAAGAGGCGATCTTCGCGGTCAACGGCGACGGCGCCTGGCGCCGCATGAAATACGAGGGCGGCGTCCATCGCGTCCAGCGCGTCCCCGCCACCGAGGCCCGCGGCCGCATCCACACCAGCACGGCCACTGTCGCGGTGCTGCCCGAGGTCGAGGAAAAGGATATCGAGCTGAAGGCCGAGGACTACCGGGTCGATGTCTACCGCTCCGGCGGCCACGGCGGCCAGGGCGTCAACACCACCGACTCGGCGGTTCGCATCGCCTACAAGGCCGGCACGCCCGAGGAGATCATTGTCACCTGCCAAGACACCCGCTCGCAGATCAAAAACCGCGAGAGCGCCCTCAACGTGCTCCGCGCCCGGCTCTACGCCCGCGAGCAGGAGAAGCGCCAGCGCGAGCTCGGCGAGTCGCGCCTGGCCCAGGTCGGCACCGGCGAGCGCGCCGAGAAGATCCGCACCTATAATTTCCCGCAGGACCGCATCACCGATCATCGCATCGGCCAGAGCTTCTCCAATCTGCCGGTGGTGCTGAGCGGCGCGCTGGATCGGCTGATCGAGTCGTTGCAAACCTACGACAACGCCGAGCGATTGAAGGCACTTGGCATGAGCCAGTAGGGAGGTAGGCGTGATCCATCCGCCCTTGGTCGAGTTTATCCGCCGCATGCCCAAAGCAGAACTGCATATCCACCTTGAGGGCTCGATCTCGCCACGGACGTTGCTGGAGCTGGCAACGAAAAATGGCACGCCGCTGGCGGCAACCGACCTGCAGGGCGTGGAGCGCCTGTTTCAGTACGACCATTTCCTCGGCTTCCTGGATGTCTACCGGGCCTGCGCGCGCTGCCTCATCCACGGCGAGGATTTCGAGCGCGTGGCCTACGAGCTGGCCGCCGACCTGGCGCTCCAGCAGGTCCGCTACGCCGAGGTCATGCTCTCGCCGGCCCAGCACATGCTGCGCGACATGGATTTCAACGAGATTTTGCAGGGCGTGTCCAGCGGCTTCGAGCGCGCCCGCCGCGAGCATGGGATCATCTGCAAATCGGCCTTTGATTTCGGCCGCCAGTTCGGGCTCGACGAGGCCCGGCGGGCGGTCGATCTGGCCTACCAGGGCCGCCAGCACGGCGTGATCGCCTTCTCGATCGGCGGCGACGAGGCCAATTTCCCCCCCGAACCCTTCGCCGATGTCTTCGCCGCCGCCAGGGCCGTCGGCCTCCATGTGATGGCCCACGCCGGCGAGGTCGCCGGCCCCGCCAGCATCCGCGGCGCGATCGAGCAGCTGGATGCCAAGCGCATCGGCCATGGCATCCGCATCCTCGAAGATGCCGCCCTCACCGCCGACGTGGTCAGCCGCGACGATCTGACGATCGATGTCTGCCCCACCAGCAACCTCAAGACTGGCGTGATCGCCAGGATCGAGGACCACCCGGTGCGGCGGATGTTCGACGCCGGCCTGCCGATCACGCTCAACTCCGACGACCCGACGCTCTTTCACACCACGATTACCGAGGAGTTCCTGCTGGTCGCCGATCGCTTCGCCTTCACCGTCGACGAGATTTGCCGCATCGCCCAGCAGGGCGTCCGCGGCGCCTTCCTCCCGCCCGACGAGCGCGAGCGGCTGCTGGCCGAGATGCGGGAGGAGCAGCAGCGCCTCCGCCGCGAGCTGAATATCTAGGGCAGCTCGACCCGCCGCTCCGGCCGCGGCTTCATGCGGGCGCGCATGCCCCGGATCACGGCGACGGCCTGGCCGAGCGTGTCGGTGCCTGCCAGCGCCGGCAGGAACAGGTTGCGCCGCGCCACGCCGGGCAGATCGAAGAACCAGTACTGCGCCATCAGCGGCGAGATCCACAGCCTGCTGCCACGGGTGCGCTCGGTCAGGTGATAGTCGCCGAAGTTGCCCTCGGCCGCCGAGACGACCGAGGCGTTGATGATGCTCGGCGGCTGGAACGGCTGGCCGTGGACGAACTCCACCGCCGCTTTGTAGTCCTGGTAGGCCTCCATCTGCGGCACCAGCGCACAGGCGCCCAGGAACGCGCCGTCTCCGGTCAGCGCGGCGATGTTCTCGAAGATCTGGCCGTAGCTCATATCCAGCTCGGCGCCCAGTCCCAGGCAGGCGATCATGCGCTCGGGGACGCCGGCCAGCTCGTCGGCGGCCAGCAGCGACAGGCTGTCCTCCAGCGCGGTCCCCAGGTCGCTCTCATCGCCCCGCACCAGGCTGTCCACCCCGCCGTCCACCAGCACCAGCGCGTCAATCTTGAGATGGTCTGTCAGCAGCCGATAGTCCTGGCGCAGCGTCCGCGCGCCCGATTTGCCCATGCACCAGATCGGGATCTCCTCGCCGTAGCGCCGCCGCAGCCAGCGCGCCAGGTGCAGCTCGGGAAAATAGACCTGGACATTGCGGAATTCTTCGAGCAGGCCGTGCTCGGGGTCGATCAGCCAGGAGTCGGGCAGAGTCTCGGGGATGATCCAGGGCTGGTCGGCGCGGACGGCGGCCAGCGTCGGGCTGAGCCGCTCGGCGTCGCGCAGGCCGATGATCTCGGAGAAGCTGAGGTTGGCGAGATGGACGCTGTGGCCGCGCCGGCGCAGCTCGGCGTAGATCGGCAGGCCGCAGAACACGTCGAAGCCGCCGCCCATGCCCGCCAGCAGGATCTGGGAGCGATCGGCGAGCCGCTCGATAATGGGGAGATTGAGACGCATCGGGACGCCTCCTTAAGCAACGACGCGCCGCTCCTTCCGAAAAAGGCACGGCGCGCGGGAAAAAGAGCTGGTGGGATCTAGTCTTCGCTGCGCTGCAAAATAATGTACAGCAGCTCCAGGAGGACGTTTTTGACCGTTTCGCGCTGGGTGGCGACGCAGGGCATGATCTTGATGTCCGGGCCGAGGCGCAAGGCCAGGCGCAGCTCATCGGGCGACCAGGCGTTTTCGTGGTCCTGTTTGTTGGCGGCGATCACATAGGGCGCGTCGCGGTAGGCGGTGAAGAAATCGATGATGCGGTTGGTCTCGCGGAAGGTCTCGGGGCGGGTGCTGTCGACGAGCACGATCAGCCCGAGCATGCCTTCGGAGAGGATCTCCCACATGAAATCGAAGCGCTTCTGGCCGGGCGTGCCGAAGAGGTGCAGGACCAAGTCGTCGGCGATGGAGATGCGGCCGAAGTCCATGGCCACCGTGGTCTGCTGCTTGAGCAGCTTCGTGTCGTCGGTGGCTTTGCGCTCCGTCGACACCACCTCAATTTCGCTGATAGCGCGGATAAACTCGGTTTTCCCGGCGTTGACCGCGCCGCTAATGACCATCTTAACAGTCTGCATGCGTCCTCCTACAGACGGAGCTAGGTTGCCGATTGGATTGCTCACGCTCGCTTGATCGGGGCGGCCCCCGCTCGTCTCTACATCCCCCGGATCCGATTGATAATCCGCGACACCAGGCTCTTCTTGGGCGCCCCGGCGGCGACGGCTGCGGCGCCGGCCCGGGTGGTGGCGGCGGGCGCTTGAGCCGGGCGGGCGCGGGTCACTTCGACCAGGCCGGCCGAGATAAAGCCGTAGACGATCCTGCTGACATCGAACTCGACCAGGCCGGTTTTGGCGATGATATCCTTGATCGAGTCCTTGCCGTTGATGCGGGCGAAGACGCGCCACTCATCGGGGGTCAGGTTGATGCTCTTGGCCTTCTCGTGGGGCTGGTCGACGAAGCGGACGAGCATGTCGATGTTGGCGATGTGATCCTTGATCCGCCCCCACTCATCGACGCGGCGCACGCCCTCCATGATCAGGTTTTCGACGCCGAGCGGCACCAGCGACTGGACATCGTCTTTGTCGAGCTTGACGCCGGCGTTGAAGCAGAACTCCCCGTCGTTCCAGCTGAACAGACTGTAGACCGTTTCTTCGATCTGCATCTGGATGTGGCGCTGGAGCTCCTCCTGGGTGACGTAGCCCTGGTCGATCAGCAGCGTGCCGATCGAGCGGCCGTTGTCCTGGCCCTGGAGCTGGACGGCGTGATCGACCTGCTGGGACGTCAGCTTGCCGGTGCGCAGCAGCATCTCGCCGAGGCGCTCGCCGCGCTGATCGCGGGTGGCGTAGAGCAGCTTGCCCTTGTCGAAGTAGAGGGTCGCCGCATCGTTGGCGCGATTGAGCTGGAGGCTGCCAGTTTTGTAGCCGCGGTCGATGAGATAGAGGAAATCGGCGAGCGCGAAATCACGCAAGTTACCAACTAGAGCCATACGTGGGCCTCACTCTGGGAAGAGCCAGTGTATCAGGATGTGAGTGCGGGCTTGATCCGCACCGCGATCTGCTGGGTCTCGACCACCTGCCCGTCAGCCTCCAGCACCCGGGTGAGGGCCGCGATCGCGACCTCCAGCATCTGGTCGTCGGGTTCGCGGGTGGTCAGCCGTTGCAGCGCGAGCGCGGGGCGCATCAGGGTGCGAACAACCGGATGGCGCGTTCGGGATACGGTCAGTCGCATAAGCTCGTAGGCCAGGGCGGCGATGAACGGGACCAGCACCACGCGGCTCAGCAGGCGCGCCCAGAAGGGAAAAGTGCCGAGCAGCGCGAAGATCGGGATGCTGAGAACCACGACGACCAGCAGCAGCGTGGTGCCGCAGCGCGGATGGATGGTCGTCATCGGGCGGACGTTGTCGAGCGTCAGGGCGTGGCCGGCCTCGTAGGCGCTGACGGTTTTGTGCTCGGCGCCATGGTAGCCGAAGACCCGCCGGATATCGTCCATGCGCCCCACCAGCAACAGGTAGGCGATGAAGATCAGCAGCCTGGTGGCGCCCTCGATGGTTTCGCGGATGTAGATGTTGAGGTCGAAAAGGCGGGCGGCCCCCGAGGCCACCAGCAGCGGGAGGACGAAGAAGAGCCCGATGCTCATGCCGAGCGACGTGACCAGCAGCAGCGAGGTTTCGGTCTTGCTCAGCGGCTGCTCCTCTTCGTTGTTGGCGATCGAGGCGGAGAACATCAGCGCCCAGATGCCGATTAGCAGCGCGTCGCCGAGGAGCTGGATGCCCCGCAGCAGCGGGATGCGTGACCAGAAGGTCCGGCGCTGGCTGTTCAGCTCGCGATCGCGGATCACGATCTGGCCGTCGGGGGCGCGCACGGCGACCGTCGCGCGCTGGAGGCCGCGCATCATCACGCCCTCCATCACCGCCTGCCCGCCATATGGAAATCGCTCAGCCATACCGCTCACCGCTCAGAGGCCGCTGGGGCCATTGCATAATCCTACCATTAGTGCTCGTAGCTTGGCAAGCTACTCGGCCGACGACTCGCCGGGGATCCGGCCGCGGGCCTGGCGCCGGGCCAGGGCTTTGGCGCCCGCCTTGACCCCCGCCAGGAGGCTGGCGGTCTTGATCAGCGGCGAGACCACGCCCTCGGCCACGTAGGAGGCTGTCTGCTTGGCGGTGGTGGTGGTCTCTTTGGCGTTGTCGGCGATGCCCTTGACGTTTTCCAGCACGTCGCTCACCTTGGGCGAGATGGTTTCCCTGGCGACGTGCCGCAGCTCGTTGACCATCACGACGATGCTGCCGAGCAGCACGATCATCAGCGTGACGGAGACGAGGTGGAACAGCACCAGGAGGATGATCGCGATGTCGCGGGCGTTGTCTTCCCAGCCATTGGCCAGGAGCAGCCACGGCACGCCGATCGCTACCAGGAGCAGGACAATTGCCCCGATGATGAGCCACTTTTTCAAACGAGCCTCCCTCGTACCGATACAAGGACTACAGATTCAGAGTGTCTGTGGGGTGGCTTTTGGCGCATTACAAAAGGATTAGATGGCCGCGATTATATCACACTCGCAGGCGCGAAGCAATGAGCAGGCACCCCCAGGCGGCGGCCGTGGTCTCCAGAATCGGCACGCCCGCCGGCGCCGGGCCGGCCTCCACCAGCCTCAGCCCAAGGCCGTACATCAGCAGGCAGCCGACGAACGCCGCGCCCCAGAACATCGCCAGATGGCGCCAGCGCCGGCCCCACAGCAGGTGGCCCAGCGCCCCGTAGACGGTGGCCAGCAGTATCAATAACAGTGCCGCCGGTTCGACCCCGCTCATGCCGGCCGCCCCCCGGCGATCCGCCCGCCGCCCAGCACCCGCTCGCCGTCGTAGAAGACCGCCGCCTGCCCCGGGCTGATCGCCCGCTGCGGCTCGTCGTAGCGCACCAGCAGCCGCCCGTCGGCCTGCATGGCGACGGTCGCCGCGTCCGCCGTGCCGTGGGCGCGGATCTGGACCTCGCAGCGCCGGCTGTCCAGCGACCCGGGCCCGTAGACCAGCCGCAGGTCCTCGACCAGGAACTCGCGCCGGTCCAGCTCCTCGGCGTCGCCGACGATCAGCAGGTTGCGGGCGGTGTCCAGCTCCAGCACGAACAGCGGCGCGCCGGCGGCGACGCCAAGGCCCTTGCGCTGGCCGATCGTGTACTGTGGCAAGCCCTTATGCTCGCCCAGCACTGTCCCGTCGCGGCGCACGATCGGCCCCGGCTGCATGATCTCCGGCTGCTCCTCGGCGAGGAAGCGGCGATAGTTGTTGTCGGGGATGAAGCAGATGTCCATGCTCTCGGGCTTGTCGGCGGTCGCCAGGCCGCGCTGGCGGGCCAGCTCGCGCACCTGGGGCTTGGTGTAGCCGCCCAGCGGGAAGCTCAGCCGCGCCAGCTCGGGCTGCTGGAGCATGTACAGCACATAGGACTGGTCTTTGTTCGGATCGACGCCGCGCCGCAGATCGTAGGGCTCGTCCCCGCCGCCGGTGACGCGCACGAAGTGGCCTGTCGCCAGGGCGTCGAAGCCCAGGGCCTGGGCGCGCTCCAGCAGCACCCGGAACTTGAGGTCGCGGTTGCAGGCCAGGCAGGGGTTCGGCGTGGCCCCCGAGCTGTACTCGCGCAGGAAGTAGTTGATGACGTGGGAGCGGAATTCTTTCTGGTAGTTGAAGACATAGTAGGGGATGTCGAACTGCGCGCAGACGCGCCGCGCCCCGGCCGTCATCTCGATCGAGCAGCACTGGCTTTCCATCAGCCCCTCGTCGTCGCCCTCCCAGAGGTGCATGGTCACGCCGGTGACCTCGTGGCCCTGCTCGCGGAGCAGCACCGCGGCGAGCGAGCTGTCGACGCCGCCACTCATGGCGACCATTATCTTTGCCATAACATTTAATCCCGTAGTGTGACCATAATCAGGCGATAGGGGCCAGGGGCCAGGGCCGGCTGCGCAGCCGGATGGACTCCCTGGCGGCGCCCGCCGGCTTGAAGCCCAGCCTGATC
>DASWWB010000816.1:0-1915 GCA_036406115.1 Herpetosiphonaceae bacterium | reverse complement strand
GATCGACGAGCAGGGCCGCGCGCGGATCGTCCGCACCCACGGCTACGAATCCGCCGACGAAAGCCTCATCAGGGAGCTGGTCTTCGAGGTCGCCGAGACCGCCAATCTGCGGGCGATGTGCGCCAGCCGCGAGCCGCTGGCCATCCCCGAAACCGCGAGCTACCCCGGCTGGATCCACATCGAGCATGTCTCGGCCCGCTCCTACCTGGGCGCGCCGCTCATCAGCGACGGGCAGGTGATCGGCTTCATCAACCTCGACAGCCCGACGCCCGGCTTCTACCGCCAGCCCCAGGCCCGGCAGCTCCAGGCCTTCGCCGCCCAGGCGGCCCTGGCCTTCGACAACGCCAGGCTCTACGCCGCCATGAAAACCGCCGCCGACACCGACAGCCTGACCGGCCTGGCGACCCGCCGCCACTGGTACGCCGCCGCCAGCGCCGCCTACGAGCACGCCGGGGCGGCCCGCGAGCCGCTCGCGCTGCTGATGATCGATATCGATGAGTTCAAGGGCATCAACGACACCTACGGCCACGCAGCCGGCGACCGGGTGATCCGCAGCGTGGCCGGGCAGATCCGGGCCGCGCTGCGGGAGGGGGATTTGATCGGGCGCTACGGCGGCGAGGAGTACGTGGGGCTGCTGCCGGCGACTGGCCTGGCGGCGGCGGCACTGGTCGCCGAGCGGCTGCGCCAGCTGGTCGAAGCGGAGCCGATTGCGATCGAGGGCCGCGAGCTGGCGGTGACGATCAGCGTCGGCGTGGCCGAGCGGCGCAACGCCGACCCGTCGCTCGACGCCCTGCTCACCAGCGCCGACAGCGCGCTCTACGCCGCCAAGCGCGGCGGCCGCAATCTGGTCCGCCTCGCCGGCGGCGGGGACCCGCTGGATGATGGGCTCGGCTAGGCCCGCTCGATCAGCGCCGGCGAGTCGTTGCCCGGCGAATTGACCAGCTTCGAGACGGCGTAGGACTCCATCAGCTCGGCGGGATAGGGCCGCAGGGCCGCTTTCCAGGCCTCGCCGCCGGCGCCGTCCTCCAGCCAGGTGCGCTCGGTCTCGGCGGTGAGGATGACGGGCATGCGGTTGTGGACCGGCGCCACCAGCTCGTTGGGCTCGCCGGTGACGATCGTGAAGCTCAGCAGCGGCTCGCCCTCCGGCGTGTCCCAGCTTTCCCACAGCCCGGCGAAGGCGAAGGGCTCGCCCGAGGCGAGCTTGAACCGCACCGGCACCTTGCCGCCGCCGACCTTCTGCCACTCGTAGAAGCCGTCGGCCAGCACCAGGCAGCGGCGCTTGGCGAAGGCGGTGCGATAGGCCGGCTTGTCCTCCAGGGTCTCGGCCCGGGCGTTGATCATCCGCGAGCCGATCGACGGGTCATCGGCCCAGGATGGCACCAGGCCCCAGCGCAGCAGCTGGATGCGCCGCTCGCCGTGGTTGGTGATCACTGGCAGGAGCTGGGTCGGCGCGGCGTTGTAGCGCGGCGCCAGCAGCTCCGGCGCCAGCGACGCCTCGAAGCGCTCGGCCAGCTGCTGCGGCTGGGTGAAGATAGAGTAGCGTCCGCACATCGGGGAACCTCCTGTTCAGCTAACAGTCGTCAGTCATCAGTCGTCAGGATCCGTGCCGCAAACGACCGACTGGCCGCCCTAATCTGAGGTCTCTGATCCGGCGCCCGGCAGGGAGACCGAGAGCGCGTCCTGCGCCACAGACCCCGCCCCTGACGACTGACGACTGACCCCTGACGACTCCTCCACCTGCAACAACCCCAGGTAGATCTGCTCATCGAGCCGGGCCTGGCGCAGCTGGTCGCCCCAGAGGATGGGATGCAGGCCGCGCCAGCGCTCGGCGAGAAACTCACGCAGCGCCGCCGGACCGGCGCCCGGGGGGCTTGCGGCGCCGGGCAGCGCCTCCAGCCGCAGCGCGGCGGCGCGG
>DASWWB010000815.1:0-3876 GCA_036406115.1 Herpetosiphonaceae bacterium | reverse complement strand
CCAGCAGCTCGGGCCGGTCGGCGCCCCCCGGCCCGGCCGGAATCGCCAGGCCGCAGCCGGAGCGCAGGCCGGCGGGCAGGGCGAACCAGCGGCTCTCCGCCCCGCAGCGCCCGCAGCGCCCGCTTGAGAGATAGGCGATTGCCTGCTGACGCTCCGCTTCGCGCACGGCCGGGCAGAAGCGGATCTGCCGCCCCAGCAGCGCCTTGACGAAAACCCCCAGGTCGACCCGCCGCCCGTTGAGCTGGACCAGGCCGCTGGCCGAGTCCGCCTGCCAGTGGATGGGGAACAGCGGCAGGTCGCGGCGCGGTGGGCAGGCCGGCGGCTTGCGGAAAAACCAGCAGCCCCGGATGCCGGCGCGGCGGTAGCGCTCCTGGCGGAACTCGGTGGTCGCCAGGTCCTGCGGGCTCCACTGCACCTCGAACGCGATCCTGGCCGCCCCGTCCCCGGCGAGCACATCGGCCCGCCAATCATTGCCGGCGACCTCGGTGGTGGCGGCGAAGCCGGCCGCCTGGCAGGCCAGCACGATGTCGGCCTTGAGCTTGAGGTGCTGGAAGGTTTCGCCGGTGCGGGCGCAGGGCGCGCCCGGCCGGTGGACGAAATGGCGCGTGCCCAGCCTGCTGACCCGCAGGCCGCCCGGCTGATGGCAGCAGGGCAGCACCAGCGCCCCCGGCTGTTCCCGCGCCTGCTGGCGGAGCTGGTCCCATTCGTAGCCGGTCAGCAGCGGCGCCAGGATCTCCCGGCCCGCGAAAAGCGCCCGCAGCGGCATTGATCATCCTCCCGGAGGTGGCATGGAGCGGATCGCGATCATCGGCAACGCCGGCGGCGGCAAGACCACCCTGGCCCGCGCGCTGAGCCGGCGCCACGGGCTGCCGCTCCATATCGTCGATCTGGCGCAGTGGCGGCCGGGCTGGGTGGCGACGCCGCCGGACGAGCTGGCCGCCGAGCACGCCGGCTGGCTGGCCGAGCCGCGCTGGATCATCGACGGCTTCGGCGGCCTGGAGCTGATCGCCGCCCGCTTCGCCGCCGCCGACACGCTTATCTTCGTCGATTTCCCGCTTCCCATCCACTACTGGTGGGCCATGAAGCGCCAGGCCGCGACGCTGCTCCGGCCGCGCGACGACCTGCCGCCCGACTGCCCGATGCTGCCCATGACCTGGCGCCTGCTCAAGGTGATGTGGTGGGTCCACCTGGAGCTGCGCCCGCCGATCATCGGCCTGCTGATGGCGGCCCGCCGCCGCGGCGCCCGCGTCATCCACGTCCGCCGGCCGGCGCAGCTGGCGGAGCTGGCGGGCTAGAGCAGGTTCCTCGCCGCCGCCAGGCCGCGCATCAGCTCGTCGAACTTGGCGGCGATGGAGCGGTTCGCGTCGCCGATCTTGCCCTTGATCTCGGCGACCCGGGCCAGGGCCTGCTCGATCTTGCCGAGCTGGACGTAGGTCTGGCAGAGGTAGATCGTGCTGTAGATGCTCAGCTCGGTCAGATTGTACTGGCGGGCGTAGGCGATGTTCTCCTCGAAAAAGGCCTGGGCCTTGGCGTAGTCGCCCTCCTGGTAGGCGAGCCGGCCGAGCGCCTGGTCGAGCGTGATCATCGTCAGCACGTCGCCGCGGCCCTTGACGTACCAGCACTGCATCAGCGCGCTGTAAAAGCTGATGATCTCATCGACGTTCGCCTCCTGGGTCATGAACTGGAGGGCGATGCGCAGATTATGCTGCTCGGCGTCCAGCAGCGCGCCCACGGCCGTGCGGTCCTGGTGGATGGTCTTGGCGGCGGTTTCGACCATCCGCAGATGATACAGGGCGTGGCGGCGGCGCAGGTCCATGCTGTCGGGGGCGGCGTCGAGGTGGGCGCTGGCGAACTCGCGGATGGTCTGGAGCATGCGGTAGCGGGGCTCGCCGCTGTCGTCGCTGACCAGGAGCAGGCTTTTGTCGGCCAGCGAGCCGAGCAGGCTGGTGTCGGCGCCGGCGCAGACCTCCTCGACGGCCCGGATCGAGCAGCCGCCGCGGAAGACAGCCAGCCGCACGAACAGCGCCTGCTCCGCCGGCTCCAGCAGCTGGTAGCTCCAGGCGATCGTGTCTTGCAGCGAGCGCTGCTGCCCGAACAGGCCGCGGGCGGCTCGCGGAGCGGCGCCCAGCGTCTCCAGCCGCATGTCCAGCTGGCCGAGCAGGGCCTGGGGCGTGCTGTGTCGCATGCGCGCGGCGGCCAGCTCCAGCGCCAGCGGCAGCCCGTCCAGCCGCTGGCAGATTTCGGCGATCGTGGCGCTGTTGTCGGCGGTGAGGCGGAAGCTCGGCTGCACGGCGCCGGCCCGGTCCAGGAACAGCTTGACCGCCTCGACCTCGGCCAGCAGCGCCGGATCCGGGGCCTCGGCGGCCGACTGGCCCCGGGGCGGCAGCGGCAGCGCCGGCACCGAGACAATGTACTCGCCGTAGACCTGGAGCAGCTGGCGGCTGGTCACCAGGACCGAGACCGCCGGCGTGAGGGCGACGATGTCGGCGATGCAGCCGGTCGCCGGGATCAGCTGCTCGAAATTGTCGAGGATCAGGAGCATGCGCTGGTCGGCGAGGAAGCCGATCAGCTGATCCATGACCGCGGCGCCGCCGTTGTCCTGGAGGCTGAACTGCTGGCTGAGGACCAGCGGCAGCATGTCGCCGTCCTCGATTGCGCTGAGCGGCACGTAGGCGATGCCGTCGGGGAATTCGGCCTGGAGTTGCTGGGCCATGTGCAGCGCCAGGCGGGTCTTGCCGGCGCCGCCGGGGCCGAGCAGCGTGATGATGCGATGCTCGCGGGCGAGGTGGGCTTTGATCTGATCGATCTCCTGGGCGCGGCCGATCAGCGGCGTGGGGGCGCGGGGGATGGCGGGGCGCTGGGGGCGGCGGACCGGCTTGAGCACGTCTTGCGCCAGGTATTGCTGGAGGCTGGCGATCAGCTTGGCGCGGTGGCGGTAGAAGGTTTGGCGCTCGACGCCGAGCTGATAGGCGTAGGTGTTGGCGCGCTGGCCGGGGTTGCCGAGGACTGTCCGCAGCAGGTTGTGCTCCTCGTGGGCCAGCGGCAGGCCGCGCAGGAGCGCGTAGACCGCCTCCAGGCCGCCGCGCTGGTCGATCCACTCGCGGAAGCGGGGATCGATCAGCAGCGCCTTGGGCGAGAAAATCAGCTCGATGATATGGTCGTCGGTCCACATGCGGGGGTCTCCTCATCGCTCGCGTTCGCCGTATCCTACGCCCGCCGCCGGCGCCCGGATACAGCCGTCACTCGCCGCTGAGGGCGAGGGCCGGCGGCTGGCCGCCGCCGAGGCGCAGGCGGGCGTCCAGCTTCAGCTCCTGCTTGCGCCAGCTCAGGCCGGCGTCGGGCGAGCGATACAGCTCGCCGCGCTGGGTGGCGAGGTAGAAGACCCCCGGCTCGTGTTCGTTGGCGGCCAGGCCGTAGATGCGCTGGGCGGCGGGGCCGGGCAGGCCGTCGCGCGTTTCGCGCCAGGCCAGCTTGCCGCTCTTGCGGTAGACCGTCGCGGCGGCGATCAGCGGGGCGTGGGCGCGGCGCCGGCTGCGGGCGGCGGAGACGATCAGCGTCTCGGGGTCGCCGGGATCGATCGCCAGCGCGTAGAGATACGGGTGCTTGAGGCCGACATCGTCGCGGCGCCAGGTGTCGCCGCCGTCGCGGCTCTCGGCGTAGCCATCCGCGCCGGCGGCGTAGATCCGGCCGGGGGCGAACTGATGGCAAGCGAGGGTGTGCGGGTCGTCGAGGGACGAGCGGTGGCGGTCGTCCCATGCCAGGCCGTAGTCATGGGTGCGCAGCACGCCGGCGCCGGCGATCGCCGCGTACATGCGGCCCGGGATCATCGGGTCGGCCTCGATCCAGCGCACGCTGCCGCCCGGCTCGCCGGGCCCG
>DASWWB010000814.1:0-3065 GCA_036406115.1 Herpetosiphonaceae bacterium | reverse complement strand
CCGAGCTCGCCGCCGCCCTGAGCCTGCTGCCCGACTGGCCCGAGCCGGCCGCGGCTGTCACGGCGCCCGACCTGCCCGCTCCGCCGCCTGTCGGCTTCGCTCCCGCCGACGCTGCGGCGCGCCAGCCCATCGCCCCCTCGCTGCCGCTCGATCATCCCCTGGTTGCCGCTCCGCCCGGCGTGCTTCCCCCGCTGCAAGTCGTGACCCGGTCGCCGATGGGCGAGCCGACCGAGGCCAGCCAGGTGGTGATCGGCTTCAGCAGGCCGATGGTGGCGTTGAGCCTCGCCGAGCCGCCGATCGTGGCGACGATCTCGCCCCAGCCGCCCGGCGCCTGGCGCTGGCTCGATCCGCAGACGCTGGTTTTCGAGGCGCGGCGCCGCTTCCCGATGGCGAGCGAGTTCGAGGTCGCCGTGCTGCCCTGCGCTGACCTCGAAGGCGTGCCGCTCGCGGATCCGCCGCGCTGGCGCTTCGCGACCCCGGCGCTGACGATGCGCGTCCACGAGCCAGGGCGCAAGCCGGACCGCGCCTGGTACGATCATCAACGCATCGCGCTGGGGCTCGATCAGCTGATCGACCAGGCGGCGCTGCTGCCGTATCTCCGGCTCACGGTCAACGGCGAGCCGGCGCCGCTGGAGCTGATCGATCTCGAAAGGCCTGAAAACACGCAGCTGCGGCGCGGGCTGTATCGCTGGAACGCGCAGGTCACGCTCGCGTTCCGCCTCGTTGATCCGCTGCCGGCCCGCGCCGAGGCCCGGCTCACGCTCCTGGCAGGCGCGCCCTCGGCCGAGGGGCCGCGCCGCACTGCCGAGGACCAATCGTTCGAGTTCCACGGCTACGATCCGCTCGAACTCAGGAATCATTATCAACAAAGCTCGACCCCGCTCACCTGGGTGCTCTCCTTTTCAAACCGGCTGCTGGCGGCGGAGCTGCCGCCCGATTCGATCAGGATCGAGCCGGCGGTGGAGGCTAATATTGAGTGGACGCGATGGGATGTCACGATCAAGCCGGAGGCGGCGCCCGGGACGGAATACGCCGTGGCGCTGAGCCCGACGCTGCGCGATATTTTCGGCCAGGCGCTGGGGCCGATCGAGCCGGTGCTGTTCAAGGCGCCCGAAACGCCTTTTCGCACGCTCGGGCAGCTCGCGCGCCCCTCGGACGCGCGCCTGTATGTGCCGAACCGCTCGTTTGTCAGCCTCGACCCGAACGAGCCGCCGCGCTACACCGTCTTTTCGCGCGGCCTGGAGCGGCTGGAGGCGCGGATCTACGCCGTGGGGCCGGAGGACTGGGGCCGCTTCAACGCCTATCAGGAGCCGCTGGGGACCTGCGTCTGGAGCGGCGCGCTCGCGCCGGATCCTGCCGCCGCGCTGGCCGCCACGCCGCTCGACCTGAGCCCGGCCCTGCGCGACGGGCGCGGCCAGTTTATCGTCGAGGTCTGGGCGCCGCCGGAGCTGCTGGCGGCGGCCGGCTGGCATCCGGGCTTCTCCTCCGATCGATCCATCCAGCTGTCCGCTGCCCACGCTGATCCTGAAACGACCGGCCTGACGTTCGAGCAGATCGCCTGGACACTGATGCGGCTGCGGGTCTGGGTCCAGGTGACGGCGATCGACCTGAGCGTGTTTCTTGATCAGCGCCAGCTCGCCGCCTGGGCCTCGTCGCTGCTGACCGGCGAGCCGCTGGCCGGCGTCGAGCTGAGCCTGCGGGCGGCCTCGGCGCTGGCGCCTGGCGGCTGGGCGGCGGAGGCGATCGAGCCGGGCGCCGGGGTGAGCGACGACCAGGGCACGGCGCTGCTGGCATGGGAGCCCGGCTGCAATCTGCTGCTCGCCCGCCTGGGCGGCGACCTGGCGATGCTGCCAGTCTGGGACCGCCAGCGGCCGGGGCTCGGCGCGGGCCATGCTGATGAGGAGCGGCCCGCCCTCTGGTATGTGCTCGACGACCGCCAGCTCTACCGGCCGGGCGAGACGCTGGCCGTCAAGGGGTGGGTGCGCCGCCTCGGGCCCGGCGGCGGCTGGTCGCTGCGCGCGCCGGCCGGCGAGACAGTCTCCTACGCGCTGATCGGCCCGCACGGGCGCCGGGTCGCCGGCGGCAAGCTGCCGCTGGGCGCGCAGGGCGGCTTCGAGCTGCGCCTGGAGCTGCCGGAATCGATCGCGCTGGGCAAGGCCTGGCTGCGCTTCTCGCTGGGCGAGGAGCGCCACGAGCACGCGCTGCGGCTGGCCGAGTTCCGCCGCCCCGAGTTCGCGGTCACCGCCAGCGCGGATCCCGGCCCGCACGTCCGCGGCGCGCTGGTCAGCGCCGACATGCTGGCGCAGCGCCCCACCGGCGAGCCGCTGGCCGGGGCGCGGATCGGCTGGCGGGTGGTGGCCAATCCGGTCGGCTGGTCGCCGCCCCACCTCTCGCAGTGGGCCTGGCAGACCGGACGCCCCAGCTTGTTCGATCAGCCCCGCGCCGTGACGGAGCGCGCCGAGTCCGCCGCCAACCACGAGGGCCGCGACGGGATCGTCCTCGACACCGCCGCGCTGCCGAACGATGCGACGATCGCGCTGAGCATCGAGGCCACGGCGAGCGATGCCAGCCGCCAAAGCTGGTCGGCGCGGGCTGACGCGCTGGTGCATCCCGCCGAGCTGTATGTCGGGCTGTGGGTTGACCGGCGGGTGCTGGCGGCGGACCAGCTGGTCAGCATCGCGGCCCTGGTGGTCGATCTGTGCGGGCGGCCGGTGCCGGGGCGCGAGATTAGGCTGCGGCTGGACGACGATGGCGAGCAGCTGCGGGCGGCGGCGCGGACGACCCTGGTCTCGGCTGCGGGGCCGGTCTACTGGCGGCTTCCCTTGAAGCTCAAGACCGACTATCGGATCAGCGCCGCGATCACCGACGACGCCGGGCGGCACAACGCCAGCGAGCTGACATTCAGGCTGTGGCGGGAGCACGCGGCGGCTGATTTCGGCCCGCCGCCCGGGCTCCGGCGGCAGTCCGGGCTGGAGCTGGTTCCCGGCGGGCCGTACCAGCCGGGCGAGACGGCGCTGATCCGGCTGTCGGCGCCGATCGCGGCGGCGCGCGGCGTGGTCCGGGTG
>DASWWB010000813.1:0-2566 GCA_036406115.1 Herpetosiphonaceae bacterium | reverse complement strand
AGCCGCTGCTGCTGGGCGAAACGCCGGCCGCCGGCCCGGCCAGCGAGCTGCTGGCGCTGCTCCAGCTGCCGTTCGCGCTGCCCTCGCTGATGCTGGCGCCGATCGCGTCGCGCCAGGCGGTCGAGGGCGCGCTGCTGCTCGGCGCGGCGGCGCCCGGCAGCTACGACGCCGACGACCTGCGCATCGCCGGCCAGATCGCCGGCCAGCTGGCAGCCGCCCGCCAGCGCACCCGCTTCGCTCTGGAGTTCCGCAACGAGCACGCCGCCGTCAGCACGCTGTACGAGTCGCTCAGCGAGCTGTCGCGGGTCCTCAGCGGCGCCGAGCTGATCGAACGGCTGTTGCAGATCAGCGTGCTGAGCACCGGCGCCGAGCGCGGCATCGTGCTCCAGCTGGACCCGGAGACCGGCGAGCCGCAGCAGGCGATCAGCTGGCCGCAGCCGCTCGCTCCCGCGCCGGATCTGGTCCGGCTGGCGGCGCTGGGCTTCGCGCCGCGCGCGCTGGCCGCCCGCCAGCCCATCCTGGCCGCCAGCGCCCCCGACGAGCCTGGCTGGCTGCCGCCGACCGAGGCCGACCGCGAGACCCGCTCCGTGCTCTGCGTGCCGATCATCCACCGCGACCAAGTCTCGGGCATCGTCACGGTCACCCACGGCGACTTCGGCGCTTTCGAGGCCGAGCATCTCTCGTTCATGGAGACGCTGGCGCGCCAGGCGGCGATCATGCTTGACAACGTGCGGCTCTACGAGCAGCAGAACCGGCTGCTCAACCAATATGTCACGCCGGCCTTCGCCACCCGGCTGATGGCCGACCCGCTGCTCTCGTCGCTCGGCGGCCAGCGCCAGACCGTAACCATCCTGTTCGCCGACATCAAGGATTTCACCTCGTTCGCCGAGCGTCACCAGCCGGAGGCCCTGGTGGCCATCCTCAACACCTATCTCGGCATCGCCGCCGACGCGGTGCTGGAGTGCGGCGGCACGCTCGATAAGTTCATGGGCGACGCGGTGATGGCGATCTTCAACGCGCCCGTCGAGCAGCCGGACCATGCGCTGCGGGCGGCGCGGGCGGCGCTGCGGCTCCAGGAGCTGATCGAGGCCTATCATCCGCTGACCGGCGGCCAGCAGCTCCTGCGCTTCCGCGTCGGGCTCCACAGCGGCGAGGCCGTCGTCGGCAACATCGGCACCGAAACGCTGCGCAACTACACCGCGATCGGCGATGCCGTGAACACCGCCAAGCGCATCCAGGAGCAGGCCGCGGCCGGCCAAGTGCTGTGCAGCGCCGCCGTCGCCCGCCAGCTCGCCACCGCCGCCACCGCCTTCGTCGGCGAGCTGGAGCTGAAGGGCAAGGCCCAGCCGGAGCCGGTCTACCGGCTGCTTGAGGCATAGGGATCAGGGATCAGGGGCCAGGCCGAACCGCCTGGCGGCGGGCGCCGAACGGGAAGCCATCCGGCTTCGCTGCCGGACCTGACCCCTGACCCCTGGCCCCTCCCCCCTCATCTCCCCGCTCTCTGGTATCATAGGCCGCATGGATATTTGCCATAGGAGCCGCCATGGCTGCTGAACCCCCCGCGCTGGTGCTGGCCTCGGCTTCGCCGCGCCGCCGCGACCTGATCGCCCATCTCGGGCTGCCGTTCCTGGCCGTCAGCAACGACGGCGAGGAGCGCACCACGCCGGTCCCGCCCGCCGTGCTGGCGCTGCTGCCGGACTATCATTTGGATGTGGCCCTGCATCCCGCCCTGCTGGCCTGGCGCAAAGCCCAGGCCGCCCGCGACGAAGGGCTGGCCGGCGTCATCCTGGGCGCCGACACGATCGTCGTGCTGGACGGGCGGGTGCTGGGCAAGCCCCGCGACGAAGCCCACGCCCATGAGCTGCTGGCGGCGCTGTCCGGCCGCTGGCACACCGTCTACACCGGGCTGGCGGCGCTGCCAGCCGAAGGATCGCCGGCCGGCGAGCCGCTGTTCGATCTGGTGCGCACCGAGGTTGAGCTGGCCCCGCTCAGCGCGGACCAGATCGCCGCCTACGTGGCGACCGGCGAGCCGCTGGACAAGGCCGGCGCCTACGGCGTCCAGGGCCTGGGCGGCCGGCTGGTGCGCGACGTGCGGGGCAGCTTCACAAACGTGGTAGGATTGCCCTTGCAGGCGACCTTCGACCTGCTGGAGCGGGCCGGGCTCGCTCCGCCGGTGCCTGCGGCAGAGGCCTGGAATCGCTGGCGACCAACATTGTTAAAGGAGGGGCCGTGTATCAATCCGTCTATGTTTTAATTGTGGATGATCACCCGCTGTTCCGCCAGGGCGTACGCTGGGCGCTGTCCAACGAGCGAGACATCAAGATCGTCGGCGAGGCCTCGAATGCCGAGGACGCGCTGCTGGCCATCGCGCAGAACGAGCCGAACGTCGTGCTGACCGATCTCAATCTGCCCACCATCGACGGCCTGGAGCTGACGCGCACGATCCGCCGCACCTATCCCAATCTGGGCGTGGTGATGCTTAGCATCTACGAGAGCGACGAGCACGCCTTCAACGCCCTGCGGGCCGGCGCCGCCGCCTACTACTCGAAGGAGATCAGCCCGCAGC
>DASWWB010000812.1:0-6841 GCA_036406115.1 Herpetosiphonaceae bacterium | reverse complement strand
AAGATTGGGAGCTAGTAGACAGCAATGATGAAACATTGATTCATAGTGGAATGATGCTTTACAGGAGAGAGGGAGATGGAATATTAATCATATCTCATCTACATGATAATGGTTTCACAGTTACGGAAATACAAAAAGATTCATTTGAAAATACATTGAGAAGATTTAATGCATCAAGATAATAATTTCTTCTTGAGTTCATGATTTCTCTCGATATCGGCTCTGTGTCAGTAGGTCAGATCCGCCGAAACGTCGCCCCATCATCCAAAAGTGTCATGATAGAGTCTATAACGTCTTAGCGGTAGTGTCAAGAAATAAAGAGAGAACTCTAATGACACGCTCAGAGGCGAGGAAAAGTGTCAACCCAAAATATGTCACTTTAGGGTATACTTCATTGACACACGCGCAGCAAATCTGAGATTCGCTGCGCGTGTGTCATACCTAGGGCTGCCAGACCAGATAGAGTGGGCTGGCCTGGGTCACGCTGCCGTGGAAATCCACAAACTGGACGGTGATCGCCTGTCCCGCCCACGGCGCGAGCACGCTGCGCGGCACTGGCACCAGCGCGGGCAGCGGCCGGTTCGTCGCCCCGTAGTCGTGGCGGAAGATCTCCTGCCCGCCCGCCGTCATGATCAGCCCATCATCCACCAGCCCAGGCGCCAAACTCCCCGGACTCCCCGACAGATAGAACGCGCCCCCCACCGGCAGGGGATTCGGCAATATCACCGTCGTTGTGTAGAACGCTGCCCCCGGCACCGTCACCGGCTGGATCGGGATCACCGCCGGATTCATGACGAGCAGCAGCTTGGGCTGGAACTCATAAAGCAGGGGCAGATAGACCGGGCCGCCTGCCGGCGTCGGCGTGCTCGTTGGCGTCGGCGTCGGCGGCTGGGGCGTGCTCGTTGCGGTGGCCGTACTCGTCGGTGTATTGGTTGGCGTATTGGTTGGCGTATCCGTCGGTGTATTGGTTGGCGTATCCGTCGGCGTATTCGTCGGCGTATTCGTCGGCGTATTCGTCGGTGTGTTGGTGGCCGTGGGCAGCGGCGCCTCACTAATCACGATGCGAAACGTGACATCCTGGGTGGGTACCATCTGCTGGTTGCCATCGATTAAGACGCCGCCCGCGTACGGGTTGCCGGTCGCGCCGCACATACCCAGGTTGCCGGTTGCGATCGACAGCCGAAAGGTATAGACTTGGCCGCCGGTCACCGGGACCAGCGGGGACACCGTGATCGGCTGAAATACTCCCGGCATGGCCGTGTAGCCCACCGTTTGCGTATGCAGGAGCGTCCCGGCGTAGCCACTCCCTCGGTATATCCGCAGCGTCACGGCGGACTGGGTGAGATTGGCGATCACGTCGAGCCGCACGATCGCACCGGAGCCGCCGGCGACGGTGAACGTCTGGCCGAGATCAAGACCGCCCAGGTAGGCGACGCATGCGCTGTTTTGGATCACGTAATCATTCGGGGCCGCATATCCCCGTGGAACGACGAGCCAGGCGAACACGAGCATGAGGACCAGGCCGGCAAGGCAAAGCCGGGCGGCGGAGAGCGATGTGCCAGATCGAGTCATACGCACCTCAGCGCAGCAGCGCAGTCACAGCCGCCATGGGAAACCCAGGAGGCCGGGCGAAGGGAAGCCCACTCCCGGCGCATCATAGCAAGCCGTGAACGGCGCCGCAAGCGACCTCGCATCCACGTGTTTCGCGGTGCGGAAACGCCCATCACGGGGTCCGAGCCACATGGAACACCATCCACGCCGGGGACGTCTCACGCCGCTGGCGGAGAGCTTTGCGGACAGCCATTGTGGACGAGTTTGTGAGACGCCGTGGGACACGCAACAAAATCGCCCTCACAGGTGCCCCGAATTGTATACAATTTGGGACACATTGCGCCATAACATCCCTGCCGGTTTCCGCGTTATCCAGATAGGAGAATCGCTCAGGGCGTCCCGGGGCTGCTCGACTGGTCCCGTCGTCCCAGCCGGGAGGTGGATATGCGCGTTTTGTGTCGCCGCTGTGGGGCATCCGTGGTCACCCGCAGCTATACGGGGCATATGGCAGAAGTCCATGGCGTGTTCGCTGTCATCTGTCTGCCCTGTGCGCTCCCGTTTGACACCCAAGCTGAGCTGCTGCGCCACCAAGCCCGCTACCACCAAGCCGTGACGACGATTGATACCCTGCTCACCCGCCAACGAACAGCAGCCCGTCTCGCACGGACTGCGCCAAAGCCACTCCGACGGCCTTCGCGGTAGGCGCTCCGCTACGCCGATGGCCCGTTGATCGACGAATGGATGGGTACCCGCCCACGGGGACATCGGGCGACGGCATCATCGTGTCATCTTCGGTTCCTTGCTCGTGTGACCGCCAGGGTGTATACTCAGTGCAAACCTTCTCCTCTCTCTTCTCTCCCATCTGCGGCCCCGATTCGGCGGGCCGTTGATGGTTTTAGCTGGTCGTGGAGTCGTGCGTGCCGACCATGTAGTTCATGACGGCCAGGATCGGGGAGAGCGCCAGCGTGACGGCCAGCGCGATCAGCAGCGCCGGCGTCGTCGGCAGCCGCAGGGTTGCCCGCAGGCCCACCAGGAACAGGGGGGCGATGACCGCCAGCGCCCCGACGTACGCCAGGGCGGCCCGCCGCCGATCGAAGAAATAGGCATCGCCTAACACGCCATATTGCACGCCGACGATCACGGCCGACAGCGCCACGCCCACGGCTCCATCGCTCCCATAGCTTCCCAGCGGGACGTACCAGCAGATCAGGCTCCCGCTGAGGGCAAACACCACCGCATTCAGTCCGAAGTCTTTCCAGGCGAACCCACTGCGGTCGGGATCGACGAAGCGCTCCGTCGCCGAGATCAGCCAGGCCGACAGGACGGCGCCGCCGCTTACGAGCAGCGCCCGCTGGCCCAGGGGCCACAGCCCCGGCCGCACGCCCAGCGCCAACGCGCAAAAAACTGGCGTATTGCGGCCGAAGATGATCAAGGTCTTGGCCAGCAACACACGCCAGGCGCCCGCGCCCCTCATGCCCGCGCCTCGCCGAGCAGCGCTGGCCCCGAGCTGGTGGCTGCGACGGGGGTTCACGGCGTGGCCTCATCCTCGTGGTCGTCGTAGGACGATGCGGAGGTCGCCGTTTTCATGCCCCATCTGCTGCGGCACCAGGCGGGCCCATCGACTACTTGGCTCACGCCTCATCGAGGATGGGCCGGAGGCGCGGCGGTCGAGAGCAGCGGGTTGAGAGTCGCCCCTCTATGAGGGCCTGTGTCAGGAGCATACGTTATGTCATTATCACTATGGACGCAGCCCCTGACCGTGGAGCCCTCGATCGCAGCAACGTGCGAACCCGCTCACACCTCATTGCTTGTAGCGCGCATATAGGGGCACCCGAAAGATCCGTTCTCTGGTGAGGGACTCAAATAATGCCGCTTCATGAGTACGCTTATCGTCATGTTTGCGATGTATTATGTAAAATAAAAACATGGAAGATCCTGGCAACCGAAACGACCCTTCGCGCGCGAGACGCCGCCCCTGATGCGCACGTCCGCAACCCTGCACCCTAGTACTATCGTGCCTCGAAATCTGGTATAATCGTCGCCGTCACCTACCCTACCAGACAGACCTATTGCCTGGCACACAGAGATCTATTATTTCCAGTTAAAAAACTCTCAAAACTCAAATTCTCATTTCCTAAAGCACTCTAGCGTCTACACCACAACTTCTCAGTTTGCGAACAACCGTTTGCAATCGCGGCTCTCTGTGCCATCCCGACCTCCCAAGTGGGCACTTCGGCGCTACCAAGGATCATAAGCTACCCTAGACGATTATCTGGCGACGCAGCCATAATTCTGTGATAGGAACCATGCTCTATGACGCAATTTTCCGCTCTCATTCCAGCAGGTGATTCGTCCGATCCAGCACTCTCGTCATTAGCAGGTAGCGATCTCGCTTACTGGCAGGCCCAGCTCCTTCATTTACCGCTTGTCCAAATCCCAGCTGATTTCGCACGGACAAAAGCACCCTCCTCTTCTCGTTCTTCCTATCCGACAGCACTCTCGCCCGCGTTAAGCGCCTCGTTGGCGCTGCTAGCGGCTTCTGAGCAAACGACGATCACGCAAGTATGCATGGCTGCGTTCAAGGTGCTGCTCACCTACTATATAAACCATGAAGATATCGTTATTGGAACGGTTCTTCAAGAAGGAGACCTCCATCGGACGCTCGTCCTACGCACTGACTTAAGTGGCAATCCATCGTTTCGCGAGGTCGTGAGACGGGTTACGCTCGAGTGGGAAGAAGTACGAAAACATCTCAATATCCCCGTCGATGTGCTGAGAGCTTTTTTGCAACCCCAGCTCGATATGCTTAATCATACGCTCTATCAGGTTATGTTCTCCGTCTATAACCAATCATTTCAGCATTATACGGAAAGTCCGCAACAGCGCGCGTGTGATCTCAACTATACGATCATTAACGATGGCGAAACACTGATTGGTTATATTGATTACAACAATAGCATTTTTCATGAGGACACGATCAAGCAAATCGCTTCGTACTTCGAAATCATCTTAACCAACGCGGTAGCAAACAGCGATCAGCGCATCCGTGATTTGCTCAATGTATCCGATCATGCGCGCGCCGCGCTGATCCGGCGGCGGGGAGCGTCGGTCGCCGTCAACAGCCAGGTGTTGCCCGCCCAGCTTGTTGAGCGATGGGCTGTCGAGCACCCCGAGCGCCTGGCGATCACGCAGGGCGACATGCAGCTCACGTATGGCGCCATCAATGCGCGCGCGAATCAACTGGCCCATCTTCTGAAAGCGTTTGGAATCGGGCCGGAGGCGCGCGTCGCGGTCTGCTTTGAACGCTCCTGCGACTTCGCCCTGGCGCTGCTCGCGATATTCAAAGCAGGCGGATCCTATGTTCCGCTCGATCCGCAATATCCGGAAGAGCGGATCATGTTTATGCTCGCGGACGCCCGTGTGGCGCTCATCTTGAGCGACGAGCACTTCGCGCCGCTCTTCGCGCATTTCGATGGTCCGGTTATCACGAACGAGCGCGCCGCCGCCGCCATCGCCAGCCAGCCAACCACGACGCCCACACTCCAGGCCACCGCCCACAATCTGGCCTACATCATCTACACCTCCGGTTCGACGGGCCGTCCAAAAGGCGTTATGGTAACCTACGCCAGTCTGCTGAATTTGATCAACTGGCACACTCGGGCCTTTGACCTCACCCCCGATGATCGCGCGACGCTGATCGCCTCGCCGGCGTTCGACGCGTCGGTATGGGAACTCTGGCCATCCCTCGCCGCTGGGGCGACGATTGCGATCCCTGACGATGAGACCCGCATCACTCCCGAGGCGCTCCGCGACTGGCTCGTCCAGACCGCAATCACCATCACGTTCTTACCCACGCCTCTGGCCGAGCAACTGCTGGCGCTGGACTGGCCCCACACTGCGGCGTTGCGGCTGATGCTGACCGGCGGCGACACGCTGCATCACTATCCCGCCGCAGACCTTCCTTTCACCCTTATCAACAATTATGGGCCAACGGAAACCACCGTCGTCGCAACCTCAGGGCCGATCATACTGCAAGCCCGCAATCCCGCCACACCGTCCATCGGCCGCCTCATTGACAATAGCGACGGCTATGTCCTGAACCACGCCCTCCAACTGGTGCCCATTGGCATTCCCGGCGAACTCTACCTGGGCGGAACATCACTTGCCCGCGGCTATTTGGACCGCCCGGAGATTACGGCGGAGCGCTTCATTCCAGATCCGTTCAGCGGCCGCCCCGGCGATCGGCTCTACCGCACCGGTGATATCGTCCGCTACCGAACCAACGGCGACATCGAGTATCTGGGCCGGGCCGACGGCCAGGTGAAGATCCGCGGCCACCGCATTGAGCTCGGCGAGATCAAGGTTGTCTTGAACGACCATCCGGATGTAACGGAGGCGGCGGTGGTGGTGCATGGCAGCGGCGCTGCCTCGCGGCTCGTCGGCTATGTCGTGCCGCGGAAGGATGCGCTCATCGACGGCGGCGCGCTTCAGGAATGGGTCAGGGACCGGGTGCCGGCGTATATGGTGCCAGCAGCCGTCGTGCTCCTTGATGGACTGCCGCTCACGCCGAACGGGAAGCTCGATCGGCGGGCGCTGCCGGAGCCGACCTGGCAGACTGACACTGCCAGCCCGCGCAACGAACGCGAGCAGCGGATCGCCGCCATCTGGCAGGCAGTGCTCGGAATCGACACCATCAGTATCTATGATCACTTTTTTCATATCGGCGGCCACTCATTGCTGGCCACGCAAATGCTCGCGCGGGTGAAAGAGGCGTTCCAGATCGATCTCTCATTCCGCATTCTCTTCGAGCACCCCACCGTTGCCGGCCTGGCCGAAGTGATCGCTGACGTCAGCCAGAGCCAGCCCGACATCGTGATCGGCAGCCTGCCCCGCCCCGCGCAGCTCCCGCTCAGCGCCGCCCAGCAACGCCTCTGGTTCCTTGAACAGCTCACCCCCGGCACCGCCATGTACAACGTGCCGCTCGCCTATGAGCTGCGCGGGGCGCTGGACCGCG
This sequence comes from Herpetosiphonaceae bacterium, assembly GCA_036406115.1. Classification (GTDB taxonomy): domain Bacteria; phylum Chloroflexota; class Chloroflexia; order Chloroflexales; family Herpetosiphonaceae; genus DASWWB01. The sequence goes on along the minus strand of DASWWB010000812.1, from coordinate 276 downwards.
CCGCGCTCCAGCAGAGCCTGGACGGCCTCGTCACCCGCCACGAGATCCTGCGCACCACCTTCGCGCTCCACGACGGCGCGCCAATCCAGCAGATCCACACGCCCGGCCCCGTCGCCATCCAGACCCTTGACGGCACCGCCCTCGCCGACCCGGACGCCGCCCTCGCCCACGCCGCCCGCCAGCCCTTCGATCTCGCTGCCGGCCCGCTCTTCCGCGTCGTCCTCGCGCCCCTCGGCCCGGCCTCTGCCCGGCTGCTCTTCGTCTTCCATCACAGCA
>DASWWB010000811.1:0-11845 GCA_036406115.1 Herpetosiphonaceae bacterium | reverse complement strand
GACGTGCTGCTGATCGACCAGCACAACTACCACACCTTCCAGCCGCTGCTGTATCAGGTCGCCACCGCCGGCCTGGAGTCCGAGGAGATCGCCTACCCGGTGCGGGCGATCATCCGGCGCTGGAAAGGCGTGCGGTTTATGATGGCGCGGGTCGAGGGCGTTGACACCGAGCGCAAGGAAGTGCGCACCAGCCAGGGGGCGCAGCCCTACGACTATCTCGTGGTCGCCGCCGGCAGCGTCACCAACGATTTCGGCCTGCCGGGCGTGGCTGAGCACGGCTTCGGCCTCAAAACTCTCGACGAGGCCGAGCGCCTGCGCAACCACATCCTGACCCTGTTCGAGCGCTCGGCCTACGAGGCCGATCCGGCGCTGCGGGCGGCCATGCGGACCTTCGTGGTCGTCGGCGGCGGCCCGACCGGCGTCGAGTTCGCCGGCGCGCTGCGCGAGCTCGTCAAGCATGTGCTGGTCCGCGATTTTCCCGATATGCAGGCCAGCGACGTGCGAGTGATCCTCTTGGAGGCGACCGACAAGGTGCTGGCGGCGCTGCCGGCCAATCTCCAGCGCCACGCCCTGGACCGGCTGCGGCGGATGGGCGTCGAGGTGCGGCTCCAGGCCTCGGTCACCGCCGTCGAGCCGGCGCGGGTCCGGCTCAAGGAGGGCGAGCCCATCCCAAGCCACACGCTGCTCTGGGCGGCGGGCATCCGCGGCATCGATCTTGAAACGACCGCCGAGCTGACCTGGCAGCGCGGCAAGCGGATCGCCGTCGGGCCGGACCTGGCGGTCGCCGGCCAGCCCGAGCTGTTCGTGATCGGCGACCTGGCCTATCTGGAGGCGGGCAAAGCGCCGCTGCCGCAGGTGGCGCCGGTCGCAATCCAGCAGGGCGCGCTGGCGGCAGAGAACATCCGCCGCCGGATCGCCGGCCAGCCGGCCAAGCACTTCGCCTACCGCGATCGCGGCACGATGGCGACGATCGGCCGCGGCTCGGCGGTGGCGCGGATCTTCGGTCTCTCGTTCTGGGGCTTCCCGGCCTGGGTGGTCTGGCTGGTGGTCCATCTGATGAGCCTGGTGGGGTTCCGCAACCGAGTGCTTGTGTTAGTCAACTGGGCCTACGATTATTTCTTCTACGAGCGGGCGGTGCGGCTGATCACCGGCGACCAGCGCGGCGCCGCCCCGAGGCCAGCCGAGCCCCTGCCAGCCGAGCAGCCGACGCAGCGCGAGCAGCACGCCGGCGCCGGCCAGGGCTGATCGGCCCGCCGCTGTTGGAGGAGCGATGGAGACAACCACGATCACGCTGCGGCCCCGGCCGCCCTTCGCCTGGAATCTGACGCTGGAGTTCCTGGGCGACTTCGGCCCCCTGCGCGAGGAGCATCGGATCGAGGGCGGCGCGCTGCGCAAGGCGCTGATGGCCGGCGGGCAAGCGGTGCTGGCCGAAATCGCGGACGCTGGGACCGAGGCCGAGCCGGCGCTGCGCTGCACGCTCACCGCCGATGCCCTGCCGCCGCAGCTTGTCGATGAGGCCGCCGGCGCGCTGGGCCGCTTCCTCAGCATGGACGACGACCTGGGGCCGCTCTACGAGCTGGCGGCAGGCGACCCGCCCTTTGCCGCCGTCGTCCGCCAGCTGCATGGCTACCACCAGGTCCGGTTCAGCACGCCGTTCGAGGCCGCCTGCTGGGCCATCCTGACCCAGCGCAACATGCTGGCGATCGCCTATCCGATGAAACTCGCGCTCGTCGATCACATCGGCAACGGCCTGACGGTCGGCGGGACGCGCTTCCGGGCCTTCCCGCTGCCCGAGCAGGTCGCGGCGCTGGATCCCGAGGACGTGCAGCGGATTGTCGGCCACAGCCAGAAAGGCCCGCTGCTGCACGGCGTCGCCCTGGCCTTCGCCGCCGCCGACGATGCCTGGCTGCGCGCGGCGCCGACCGACGAGGTCGCGGCCTGGCTGCGCTCGATCAAGGGCGTCGGCGCCTGGTCGGAAAACTTCATCCTGCTGCGCGGGCTGGGGCGGATGGACCAGCTGCCGCTTGACAACAAGTGGCTCGACCAGGCCGTGGAGCGAATCTACGGCCGGGGCGCCAGCGGCAGGACCGAGCGCGTGGCCGCGCGCTACGGCAGCTGGCAAGGCTACTGGGCGCACTACCTGCGGCTGGCGGACTAGCGCCGGCCGGCCAGAAGCCAGCCCGCCACCCGTGGTATGATGCGAGACAGAGGAGGTGCCGTGATGGCAAGTCTTGACGACGCCCACCGCCAATTGCAAGGCTTTGCCGGCCCGAGGTTGCGCTCGCGGATCAGCCAATTGGAGACGGGGCTGCGGGGCGCCGACAACATCGCCTACGCGGAATTTCTGGCCCGCCAGGAGATCAGCCCCGGCCAACTGATCGCTGCCCTGATCCTGAAACGCGCCTCCGCCCAGATTAATGAGATCGTCCACGCCCTTGGGATTCTGCTCGCCCTGCCGGCGATTCTCGAAGACGGCGAAACCATCGAATATGTCTCGCTGGCTGCCGGGAACACCGGCAGAGCGTTCGACCTCGAAACCTCCCGGCGGATCGCCGAGTTCAAATTCACCGACTGGAAAGGCGGACCTGAGGCAATCAGGCAGAATCAACTGTTCAAAGACTTCTATCTGCTGGCGGAACATGCCACGGCCAAAGAGCGCTATCTGTATTTCCTCGGCGCTGAGGCGCCGTTGAAATTCCTCAACGGCAAGCGCGCCTTGCGCAGCGTGATGAGCCGGGGCAACAAACTCTGGGCGGACTTCCAGCGACAACACGGCGATCGCTTCCTCACGGTCGGCGACTACTATCAGCATCGCGCCGGCCGCGTGCGGCTCGTGGATCTCCGCTCAGTCGTCCCGTTGTTCAATCCTTGAGTCGCTCCCGGTCGCCGGGATTGTGGAGGACCGCCCGTGTGGCCGATCGTTCGCCAGGTCCGTTATTTCCGCCGCTACCGCCAGATCGCCTGGGTGCTGACCAGGCATGGATTTGGCGCGCTGGCGACCCAGCTGGGGCTGCGCGGCTTCCTGAGCTGGCCGGCCCGGCTGCTGCGCCGGCCGCTGCGCCAGCGCCTCAGCGCGCCGGCCCGCCTGCGCCTGGTCCTGATCGCGCTCGGGCCGACCTTCGTCAAGCTGGGCCAGATCCTCAGCACCAGGCCCGATCTGTTCCCGGCGCCCTACATCGAGGAGCTGTCGCGCCTCCAGGACACCGTGCCGCCGTTCCCCAGCGAGCAGGCGATCGCCCTGGTCGAGGAGGAGCTGGGCCGGCCGATCGACGAGCTGTTCGCCGCCTTCGAGCCCGTCCCGCTGGCCGCCGCCTCGCTGGGCCAGGTCCACGCCGCCACGCTGCACAGCGGCGAGTCGGTGGTGGTCAAGATCCAGCGGCCGGACATCAAGGCCTCGGTCACGACGGATCTGGCGATTTTGAACGAGCTGGCGGGGCTGGCCCAGGAGCAGACCGTCCTCGGCCAGCGCTACAAACTGGTCGACCTGGCCTGGGAGTTCGGCGCGACGCTGCGCGAGGAGCTTGACTATCGGCGCGAAGCCCGCAACGCCGAGCGCTTCCGCCAGAATTTCCGCGGCATCAAAACCGCCTACATCCCGATTGTCTACCACGAGCTGACCTCGGAGCGGGTGCTCACCAGCGAGCGGCTGTACGGCGTCAAGATCAATGACCTGGCAGGGCTTGACGCCGCCGGCATGGACCGCGTCCGGGTCGCCCGCCACAGCGCCCAGCTCATCCTCAAGGAAGTTTTCAGCGACGGGTTTTTCCACGCCGACCCGCACCCGGGCAATTTCTTCGTCCTGCCGAACGAGGTGATCGGCGCGATCGACTTCGGCATGGTCGGCACGCTCGACCGCGACTCGACCCAAGGGCTGGTGCGCCTGCTGCTGGCGCTGGCCCAGGACGACATGCCCTCGGCGGTGCGGGCGCTTGAGCAGCTGCACATTGTCTCGCGGCGCAACATCACGCCGGCCATGCGCCGCGACCTGCGCCGGCTCATGGACCGGCTGGTCGACCGCTCGCTCGCCGACATCTCGGCCCGCGAGACCGGCGACGCCCTGCTGGCCCTCGTCCAGCGCCACGAGCTGACGATGCCGGCGCCGCTGGCGCTGCTGCTCAAAACCCTGGCCATGATGGAGGGGACCGGCCTCCAGCTCGACCCGAACCTCGATGTCTTCGGCATTGTGCGGCCCTACGCCGCGCGGGCGATCCTCGATCTCAATTCGCCGCTGAAGATGGGCGGCAAGCTGCTGGACGACGCCCGCTCGGCGCTGGAGCTGGCCGGCGAGCTGCCGCGCAACCTCAACGACGCCCTGCGCATGCTGGCGGAGGGCGAGCTGACCTTCAAAGTGGCGAACGAGGAGGTCACGTTCCTGGCCCGCGAGCTGGGCCGCGCCGCCAACCGGCTGGCAGAGGCGCTGCTGATCGCCGCCTTCGTGATCGGCCTGCTGGGCGTGCTGATCGCTGTCGACCTGGGCGGCTGGACCGGGTTCCTGCCGACGCTGCTGAGCATCGGCGCGGTGCTCAGCGTCCTGGTGCTGGGCGCGCTGCTGCTGATCGGCATGTTGCGCTCCGGCCGCTGACGCGGGGCTAGCGGCCGGCCGGCTCCGCCTCCCGGGCGGCGGGCCGGGCGCCGCTCCCGGCGTAGCGCAAGGTGCCGTCGGCGCCGTAGTCAAAGAGGCGCCCTGCCGGCTCGTCGCCGCCGGCATACGGGACCATCTGGGCCTCCAGGAGGGCGATGCGCCGCTGAAGGGCGGAGTCGCGGGCGGGCGGTTGATCGGCTGGTTGCTGCGGCGAATGCATCGGGGCCTCCTCCGGGTCGAGCTCGATCGGGATGTCTATCGCTTGGTGGTCGCTGGGGCGCCATGCCCGAGGCGGGGCAGGTCCGACAGACCCAGCAATTCATGGACCAGAAACAGCATATTTTATCAACATTTTGCCGATGAGCCGCGCGGCGCAAGCCCATGGCGGGGGGCGGCTGCGTGACGGGCTGCGCCCCGCCGCGCCGGCCACTTGCGGTATGATAGGATGACGATTCATCGATAGGGACACCGCATGCTGCCGATTGCCGACTACGACTACCATCTGCCCCCAGACCTGATCGCCCAGACGCCGGCCGAGCCGCGCGACCACTCGCGGCTGCTGGTGGTGCATCGCGGGAGCCCGCCGGGCGAAGGCCTGGAGCACCGCCGTTTTTATGAGATCGAGGCGCTGCTGCGCCCGGGCGATCTGCTGGTCGCCAACCAGAGCCGGGTGCTGCCGGCGCGGCTCTACGGCCGCAAAGCCAGCGGCGGCAAGATCGAAATCCTGCTGCTGCGCCAAGTCGATCAAACCGCATGGGAGGCGCTGGTGCGGGGCAAAAGCGCGCCCGGCGCCGTTTTCGGCTTCGGCGGCGAGGAGGGGGGCGCGCCCAAGCTCAACGCCACCGTGGAGTCGGTCTTGCCAAGCGGCGGCCGGCTGCTGCGCTTCGACCAGCCGGTGGCGCCGCTGCTGCCCGAGCTGGGCGTGATGCCGCTGCCGCCCTACATCACCGCGCCGCTCGGCGACCCCGAGCGCTACCAGACGGTCTACAGCGCCGAGGCTGGCTCGGCCGCCGCGCCGACCGCCGGCCTGCACTGGACGCCCGAGCTGATCGAGCGGGTCCGGGCGGCGGGCGTCGAGTGGGCGACCGTCACCCTGCACGTCGGCCTCGACACCTTCCGCCCGGTCCAGACCGACGACGCCCTGGCGCACCCGATGCACCGCGAGTGGTACGAACTGCCGCCGGCGACCGCCGAGGCGATCAACCGCGCCCGCCAGCGCGGCGGCAGGGTGATCGCGGTCGGCACCACCACGGTCCGCGTGCTGGAGACCGCCGGCCGCGACCAGAACCTGGAGCCAGGCGCGGAGCTGGCGGCGGCCGAGGGCTGGACCGACATCTACATCTACCCGCCCTACCGCTTCCGGGTGGTCGACAGCCTCCTCACCAATTTCCACCTGCCCAAATCGACGCTGCTGCTGCTGGTCAGCGCCCTGGCCGGCCGCGAGCGGATCCTCGCCGCCTACGACGCCGCGATCAGCGCAGGCTACCGCTTCTTCTCGTTCGGCGACGCGATGCTGATTAACTAGGAGGTTCCGCGATGCGACTTTCGATCACCGGCGAACAGTCGGTGCTGTTGACCTTGGAGGACGGGCCGCTGGACATCTCGATCGACACCGACGCGCCTCACGCCGGTTTCGGCCCGCTCCAGATGCTGGCGACCTCGCTGGCGACCTGCACCGGCTCGGTGCTGGCCAGCTACGCCCAGACCGCCAAGCTGGAGATCGATGGCGCGCAGATCGCGGTCGAGTGGGACTACGACCAGCAGCCCTACCGGGTCGGCGCCTTCCGCATGGCGATCCTGTGGCCGGAGGCGGTGCCGGAGCCGCGGCGGCGGGCGCTGCTGCGGGCCGCCGAGCACTGCACCGTCCACACCACCCTGCTCCACCCGCCGACCATCGCCACGACGCTTGAATTCCGGCCCGCCGCCGGCGAGGAGGCCGCCGATGCTTGAGTTCGGCCGCGAGATCCTGGGCCACCCCGAGGCGGCGCTGCGCCGCGAGTGGCTGGTCACCAACGGCCTGGGCGGCTACGCGATGGGCTCGCTGCTGGCCAACGCGCCGACCCGCCGCTACCACGGCCTGCTGATCGCCGCGCTCCAGCCGCCGGTCGGCCGCCAGCTGCTGGTCGGCGGCCTGGAGATCCTGGCCGGCTACGGCGGCGAGACCTACGAGCTGTCGGCCTTCGAGGCCACCGACCGCTCGCTCGACGACGGCTACCGCCAGCTTGAGCACTGGCGGCTCGCCGGCACGGTCCCGACCGCCCGCTTCGCCTGCGCCGAGGCGCTGGTCGAGCAGCAGATCTGGATGGAGCATGGCGCCAACACGACCTATGTCCGCTTCACCCACAGCCGCGGCGCCGAGCCGCTGACGCTCCGGCTCCAGCCGATGATCACGAACCGCGACCACCACTATCCCAGCCTGGAGCCGACCTGGCGGCCGGCGATCAGCGCCGTCGAGCGCGGCGCCGCCGTCGAGCTGGGCAAGGGCCGGCGGCTGCTGCTGCTGGCGGACGGGGCGGCCTGGGCGACCGACGGCGAGAACTGGCTCGACGGCGTCTACCACCGGGCGGAGGACGAGCGCGGCTACGACGCCGAGGAGCGCCTGCTGCTCGCCGGCTGCTTCCGCGCCACGCTCCAGCCCGGCGCCAGCCTGACCCTGGTCTTCTCGACCGAGCAGGCGCCGGATCTCGACGGGGCGGCGGCGCTGGCCCGCGAGCAGGAGCGCTTCCGCGAGCTGCTGCGCCAGGCCAATCTGCCGGCCAGCGCGCCGCGCTGGATCGTCCAGCTGGTGCTGGCCGCCGATCAGTTCATCGTCCGCCGCGACGTGACCCTGCCCGACGGCACGATCGCCGCCGGCCATAGCGTGATCGCCGGCTATCCCTGGTTCAGCGACTGGGGCCGCGACACGATGATCGCCCTGCCCGGGCTGCTGCTGGCCACCGGCAGGGCCGGCATCGCAGTCAGCGTGCTGCGGACCTTCAGCCGCTTTGTCAGCCAGGGGATGCTGCCCAACCGCTTCCCCGACGCCGGCGAGGCGCCCGAGTACAACACCGTCGACGCGACGCTCTGGTTTTTCCAGGCCATCCGCGCCGTCTACCGCGCCACCGGCGACCAGACCCTCCTCGCCGATCTCTGCCCGGTGCTGGAGGAGATCATCGACTGGCACCGCCGCGGCACGCGCTACGGCATCAAGGTGGCGGCGGACGGGCTGCTGGCCGCCGGCGAGCCGACCGTCCAGCTGACCTGGATGGACGCCAAGTACCAAGACTGGGTGGTGACGCCGCGCGAGGGCAAGGCGGTCGAGATCAACGCGCTCTGGCACAGCGCGCTACTGACGCTGGCCGAATTCGCCCGCGAGCTGGGCCGGCCCGGCGCCGACGAGCTGGAGGCCGAGGCGGCGCGGGTTCGATCGGCCTTCGAGCGCTTCTGGAACCCCGAGCGCGGCTATCTGTTCGATGTGCTGGACGGCCCTGGCGGGGACGATCCGGCGCTGCGGCCCAACCAGCTGTTCGCCGTCTCCGTCGCCCACCCGCCGCTTGAGGGCGAGCGGGCGGCGGCGGTGGTCCAGGCCTGCGCCCGCCACCTCTGGGCCTCGTACGGCCTGCGCTCGCTGGCCCCCGACGACCCGCAGTACCTCGGCGACTACGGCGGCGACCTCAAGACCCGCGACGGCGCCTATCACCAGGGCACGGCCTGGGGCTGGCTGATCGGCCCGTTCGCCGGCGCCTACGCCCGCCTGCATGGCGCGGAGGCCGCCCGCGCCTGGCTGGAGCCCATGGCCGACCACCTGGGCGACGCCGGCATCGGCTCGATCAGCGAAATCTTCGACGGCGACGCCCCCTTCGCCCCGCGCGGCTGCCCCTGGCAGGCCTGGAGCGTGGCCGAGGTGCTGCGCTGCTGGCTGGAGTCGTCAGCTGGCAGTCGTCAGTCGTCAGGAGAGGCGTAACGTGCAGCCCAACGGGAACGGAGCCCACCAGTGCCTCGGAGCACCAGACCCTGACGACTGCTGACTGACGACTGACGACTAACCCAGTATGCTATAATGCCCTGAGATCACAGCGGCTGTAGGAGATCTGCGGATGGCGCACTACTTTCCCGACGGAACGCCCCCGGTCGTCACCCACACGGTTGCCCGCATCGAGCGGCGCCTGCCGATTGCCGGCGAGGTGCTGGTGCGGATCGGCAGCCGGGTCGAGCCCGACGATGTCGTGCTGCGCGCGGCGCTGCCCCAGCCGCCCCGCCTGATCAACATCGCCCGCGAGCTGGGCATCCTGCCCCGCAACGTCTACTCGCGGATGAAAAAAGAGGACGGCAACAAAGTGGCCCAGGGCGAGCTGCTGGCCCGCGCCAGCATCCTGGGCGGCCGCTCGGCCTACGCCCCGGTCGCCGGCACGATCAGCGCGATCGACCGCACCACCGGCTACGTCACCATCACCCCCAACCCGGTCCCGCTGGAAGTCAAGGCCCAGGTGCGCGGGATCGTGATGGAGGTGCCGGACCAGCGCACCGTGATCATCGAAACGCCCTCGTCCTACGTCCAGGGCATCGTCGGCGTCGGCATGGAGCGCTTCGGCGTGCTGCGGCTGCTGGTGACCGACCCGCGCGTGCGGGTGGACGCGGACATGATCGACGCCCAGTCGGCCTACGCCATCCTGATCGCCGGCGCCAGCATCACCGCCGCCGCCCTGCGCCGGGCGCTGGAGGAGCAGGTGCGCGGCGTCGTGGTCGGCGGCATCGAGGAGCACGAGCTGCGCGCCTTCCTCAACGACACGGGCGGCGCGGCCTGGCGCATCGGCCACCGCTCGTGGCAGCTGCCGGCCCCGCCCTACGACGCCGACCCCGGCCTGACGCTCGTCGTCACCGAAGGCTTCGGCGTGCGGCCGATGAGCGCGCCGTTCTTCGAGCTGCTGGCCGCCCACAGCCAGCAGGAGGCGCTGATCGAGGGCGCGACCCAGCTGCGCGGGCCCCAGCGCCGGCCCAAAGTGATCATCCCGCTCTCGCGCGGCCGCGGCTCGGACGCCATCGCGCCGGCTCAGCTGAGCCTGGGGCTCCAAAGCCGGGTCCGCCTGCTGGACAGCGCCCACCTGGGCCAGGTCGCCACCGTCACCGCCATGCCCGGCGAGCCGCGCCTGCTGCCAACCGGCGTGCGCGCCCCGGTCGTGGAGGTGATGCTCCAGGATAATTCGCGCCTCATCCTCCCCGAAGCGGCCGTCGAGCCGCTTGCGAGCTAAGGAGCCAATCGCTCTATGGCCGACCAGCATCAGGACCCGTCGCCCGACACCGCGCCAACCCATACCATCCTGGTGGTCGATGATGATGTCACAATGTGTCAGTTCTGCGCCCAAACCCTGCGCAAGGTGGGCTACAGCGTCACCGACACCACCTCCGGCCGCGAGGCGCTGGCCCAGCTCCAGCGCGGCCAGTTCGATCTCATCCTCACCGACATCTGGATGCCCGAGATCAGCGGGCTGGAGCTGGCCCGCCAGGCCCGCGAGATCGATCCCGGCCTGGCGATCGTGATCATGACCGGCGAGACGACCGTCGAGACCCTGCGCGAGGCGGTCCAGCAGGGCGTCACCAGCTACCTCAGCAAGCCGTTCGAGATCGATGAGCTGCGGCTGACCGTGGCCCAGGTCCTCCACCAGCGCCAGTTGCTGCAAGACAACATACGGCTGGAAGCGCTGGTCCGCCAGCTCCAGCTCAGCAACTCGTTCAATCGCACGCTGGCGGTCAGCGAGCTGTGCGAGGAGGTGCTCAAGGCGGTCGCGAAGCAGATCGGCAGCCAGGACGGCTATTTTTTCCTGATGACGCCCGACGGCCAGCCGACGCTGCTCCACGCCGGGACGCACCGCCCCGAGCTTGACGAGCAGGGCTGGAACTTCCTCCGCCGCGTCTACGAGGTCCAGCAGCTCGACCAGGCCACCCTGACGCTGGACGGCAGCGAGCATGCGATGATCGCCCTGCCGCTGTGCGTCGGCGGCACGCCGCTCGGCAGCGTGATGTTCGACTACGCGCCGCCGCTGACCAGGCCGCGCCTGGAAAGCCTCCATCTGCTGATGTGGCACGCCGGCGCCGCCCTCAACAACGCCCAGCTCTACACCCACCTGCACGAAGCCCATCAGCGCCTCCAGGACCTCGACCGGCTCAAAAGCGAGTTTATCTCGATCACCTCGCACGAGCTGCGCACGCCGCTCTCGATCGTCCTCGGCTATACCATCCTGCTCCACGACCAGGCCGCCTCGCCGGCCCGCGAGTATCTCCAGCGGGTGCTGGAAAGCGGCCAGCGGATCAACGACATCATTGATGATATGATCAATCTGCGGCGGCTGGAGACGCGGCAGGAGGAGCTGGCGCTGGAGGAGATCGACCTCAACGTGCTGGTCCACGGCTGCGCCGCCGGCGTCCAGTCGCTGGCCCGCGCCAAGCAGCAGGAGCTGACGGTCGAGTGCGAGGTCGGCGCGCCCTCGGGGGTGGTGATCGATCAGCCGAAAATCGAGGTGGTGCTGCAAAATTTGCTCTCCAACGCGATTAAATTCACGCCGCGCCAGGGCCGGGTCAGGCTGCGCGCCTGGTGCGAGGAAGTGCAGATCGTCCCGTTCACCGCCGGCGCCACGTCGCTGATCCTCAGCCCGGGGACCTGGGTCTTCATCAGCATCAGCGACTCGGGGATCGGCATCCCGCAGCAGCAGCAGCGACGGATTTTCGAGCGCTTCTATCAGGTGGCGGATTCGCTGACCAGGGAGCAGGGCGGCACGGGGCTGGGCCTGGCGCTGGTGCAGGGGCTGGTGCAGCTGCACGGCGGGCAGGTCTGGGTCGAAAGCCAAGAGGGCCAGGGCAGCACCTTTACGATTGCGTTGCCACAGCGTGGGCCGCAGGCTCACAGTGCGTAGGAGTTGGTATGAGCTATAAGGTCTTTGTGGTGGCGGGTGACAACCAGGCGCTCAGCGCGCTGCCGTCGGCGGTCGGCGCCGGCATCGACGTGGTGCTGCTGCAATCATCCAACGAAGCGCTCTGGGAGCTGCAGCAGAGCGCGCCCGACGTGCTGGTGGCCGATGTCGACCTGCCGGGCTTCAGCGGCGTCGACCTGGCCGATCTGGTGCCGAACTTCGCCCCCGACACCAAGATTATGCTCTGCGCCCGCCAGCCGCGCGGCCAGGTCGACGCGCCCACCGCCCAGCGGGTGCTGCTCGGCGAGCAGAGCCCCGGGCAGATCGCCGCCGCGCTGGACGAGGTGCTGGCGATGGCCGCGCCGGTCCGCGCCGCCGA
>DASWWB010000810.1:0-2966 GCA_036406115.1 Herpetosiphonaceae bacterium | reverse complement strand
TGACGCGGTTTTCCTGCGGCCAGCCGACCGCCGCGAGGCCGGCCTGATCATCGATCGCGACCTTCAGCGCCGGGCCGCTGCCGGTCTGGCGCCCGACGGCGCTGAAGCGGGCGTCGATCTGGCCGGCGGGGCGGGCGGCCGGGTCGACGAAGGTGACGGCGCCGGCGTCGACGATCGATCCGTTGTCCCAGACGGTGCTGAGCAGCGCGTGGGTCTGGCCCCGGGGGACATAGTTTGCGGCGACCCGATCATTGTTGTTGCTGCCGACCAAGCTGGTCGCCTGGCTGATGGTCCCGGCGACGCCGCGCGTGCCGTCGCCCCAGGTCGCCGCCCCGGCGTCGATGATCGAGCCGTTGTCCCAGCGCGGCGTCATCACCAGATAGTGGCCGCTCGGCAGCGCGTCGACCAGCGCGCTCGCGAAATCGCCGGGTTTGGCGCCGACCAGGCTGTTGGCGGGGCTGAGGCCGCCGGCGAGCGGCTGGTCGCCGCCGGCCCAGGTGACGGCGCCGGCGTCGGCGATCGCGCCGTTGTCCCATTCGCGGCTGATGATCGCGTAGTTGCCGTTGGCCAGGGCGGTGAGCCGCTGCCCGACGTGGTCGGCGGTGCGGGTGCCGACCAGGCTGTTGGCGGCGGAGACGAGGCCGGTGGCGCCGCGCGCGCCGTCGCCCCAGGTCACCGCGCCGGTGTCGGTGATCGGGCCGGTGTCGACGAGCGGGCTGGCGACGGCGTAGTTGCCGGCGCCCACCGGGATGATCCAATCGTAGCCGACCTGATCCTGGGCGCTCCCGCCGACCAGGCTGTTGGCGACGGAGACGGTGCCGGTGACGCCGCGCGTGCCGTCGCCCCAGGTCACCGCGCCGGCGTTGACGATCGATCCGTTGTCCCACAGCGGGCTGCGCACCACGTAGTTGCCGTTCGCCAGCGCCACTTGGCCGCGGGTGTCGATGCCGCCCGAGGTTTGGCCGACAAAATCGCCGGGTTTGGCGCCGACCAGGCTGTTGGCGGCGGAGACAGCGCCGGCGAGGCCGCGGCTCCCGTCAGCCCAGGTCACCGCGCCGGCGTCGACGATCGCGCCGTTGTCCCACTGCGGGCTGGAGACCACATAGTTGCCGTTCGCCAGCGGCGTGACCTCGATGCTGCCCACGAAATCATTGGCCTTCGTGCCGACCAGGCTGTTGGTGACGGAGACGGCGCCGGTGACGCCGCGCGTGCCGTCGCCCCAGGTGACCGCGCCGGCGTTGACGATCGCGCCGTTGTCCCAGAACGGGCTGGTGAGCGCGTAGTTGCCGTTGGCGAGACGCGCGACGTCGGTCCAGTCGCCGAGATCGCCGGGCCGGGTGCCGACCAGGCTGTTGGCGATCGAGACAACGCCGGTGATCGGCCGGCTCGCGTCGGCCCAGGTCAGGGCGCCGGCCGCCGCGCCGCCGGGCGTGTGCCAGTGCGGGACCGGCACGAGATAGTTGCCGTTGCTCAGCGTCATCAGCTGGTCGGAGCCCACCTGATCCTGGGCGCTGGCGCCGACCAGGCTGTTGGCGGCGGAGACGGTGCCGGTGATGCCGCGCGTGCCGTCGCCCCAGGTCACCGCGCCGGCGTTCGCCAGGCCGCCGTTGCTCCAGCCGGGACTGCTCACCACATAGTTGCCGTTGGGCAGCGGGCGCAAGCCGTATGACCCGCCGCCGACCTGGTCGCCGGTGCGCGAGCCGACCAGGCTGTTGGTGACGGAGACGGCGCCGGTGACGCCGCGCGTGCCGTCGCCCCAGGCCACCGCGCCGGCGCGATTGGCCCCCGGCGCGCTCCAGGTGGGGACTTGGACCACATAGTTGCCGTTCGCCAGGGCGTAGACGGTTTGGTTGTCGTTGCCGACGAATTGCAGGGCGCCGGAGCCGACCAGGCTGTTGGCGGCGGAGACGGCGCCGCTGACGCCCTGCTCGCCATCCGCCCAGGTCACGGCGCCGGCGTCGGAGAGGGCGCCGTTGTCCCAGTAGGCGCTGCGGACCAGGAAGTTGCCGTTGCGCAGGATGGTGACGCCGTGGTAGCCGACCTGATCTCCGGCCTGGCTGCCAGTCAGCTCGCTGATCAGCGCGCCCGTGGCGCCGTCGTAGAGGCGGGCGGCGCCGACGTTGGCCGTGCCGTTCGGCAGATCGTACGATGGGTCGGTCACGACCACGTTGCCGTTGGGCAGCACTGCGACGTCGCGGCCGAAGGTGCCGCTGCCGGCAGGGCCGGTGAGATCGAATTGCTGGTTGCCGGGGGGCGATTCGGCGCGGGCGCCGCCGAACGGCAGCAGCAGCACCATCGCGAACAGCAGCCAACGGCGGAAACCTTGTGCGGGGACCATACGATTCTCCTTGTGCCTCGAAGATCGCGATCAGCGCCTGACCGCTCTCTGCCAGCCTATCCCGCCGCCGTGACGGGATCGTGAATTGCCTGTCGCGCTTTGTATTTGACATAAGATCTCATTGCGTGAATCAAAGCGAAGAATCGTGAAATGCGGACCGGATCTGTCCGCGATTGCTGCTAGAGTGAAGGGGAATGGCGGGGCGAACGGCCGCGCCGCAAGGAGGAGCGATGCTGCGAGGACTGACGACGGTGAGCTTTTGGGCGGATGATCTGGCGGCGGCCCGGGCCTGGTACGGCGAGCTGCTGGGGATGGAACCCTACTACGTCCGCGACGGCTACATCGAGTTTCGGATCGGCGACTACCAGCACGAGCTGGGGATCATCGACCGGCGCTACCAGCCGGCGGGCGCCCCCGCCGTCCCGGGCGGCGCGGTGCTCTACTGGCACGTCGACGACATCGAGGCGGCGCTGGCCCGGCTGCTGGCGCTCGGCGCGGCGCCGCACCTGCCGGTCACCGAGCATGGCCCGGGATTCGTCACGGCCTCGGTCGTCGATCCGTTCGGCAACCTCCTGGGCGTGATGTTCAACCAGCACTATCTCGACATGCTGGCGGCCCGGCCCTGATC
>DASWWB010000809.1:0-11140 GCA_036406115.1 Herpetosiphonaceae bacterium | reverse complement strand
GAACACCAGGACCCGCGCGCCGCGCGCCAGCAGGATGAGCAGCTCGGCCCGCTGCCGCTCGCCCGCCGCCAGCCGCCAGGCCGGGGCGTTCGGATCGACCGCGAGGCCGTAGCGCGTGCCAAGCTCGGCGATCCGCTTGGCGGCGGCCTGCTTGGATTGGCGCTGGCTCAGCAGGGCGTTTTCAGCAGCCGTGAGCGAATCGATCAGCGCGCTCTGGCGCCGGAGCATGCCGACGCCGCGTTCGAGCGCGTCGCCTGGCGAGCGCAGCAGCGCCCGGTTGCCCTTGACGTAGATCACGCCGGCCTCGGGCTGGAGCATGCCGGCCAGGACGCCCATCAGCGTCGATTTGCCGGCGCCGCTCTCGCCGAGCAGGGCGTGAATCTCGCCGGCCCGGGCCGTGAAATTGACGGCGTCGATCGCGGCGGCGCCGCCGAACCGCTTGGTGACCCTGCTCAGCTCGACGGCGTTCACGGGGCCGCGTCCCGCTCGCGCCAGAGCCGCAGCAGCTCTTGTTCGCGCTCGGGAGCCAATCCGGCCCTGCGCTGGCGGTCGGCCGGCAGTCCGGCGGCCCAGGCGGCGGTGTCGCGGATGGTCTCGGCCACCGGCCGGAGCTTGAGGCCGGCGCCCAGGGCCTTGGCGATGCTGACCTCCATCAGGCCGCGATTCGACGGATCGCTCTCGACCGGCAGCCAGAGCGGCAGCTCCATCCAGGGCGCCACGCCCTGCTCCAGCACGAACTGCTCGCTGACCCAGACCGGGCTGGCGGCCGGGTTGAGCTCGGCGCGGGCCAGGTCGAGGAACTCGGCCATGCTCAGCCGCTCGGCGGGGCCGGTCAGGTGATAGACGCCGGCGTGGCGCTCCTCGGCCTTGTCCAGCAGCCATGCGGCCAGGTCGCGCACATCGATCACCTGGAACGACATCGATGGCGGCTCGGGCGCCAGGAACGGGCCGCCGCGGCCGACGCGCTCGATCCAGTAGGTGAAGCGGTCGGTCGGGTCGTGGGGGCCGACGATCAGCCCGGGGCGGGCGATCAGCGCGCGGCCGGGCATGGCCTGCTCGGCGGCCTGCTCGCAGAGCGCCTTGAGCGGGCCGTAGGTCTCGCCGGTCACCTCCTCGACGGCCGGGTCGGCGAGCGTGCCGACCGGGGCCGATTCGTCCATGCCCGGCTCGGAGCTGTCGGCGTAGACCGAGATCGACGAGACGAAGGCGTAGTGCTCGACCGCGTCCGCCAGCAGCTCGGCGGTGGCGCGGACGGCGCGGGGGATGTAGCCGCTGGTGTCGATCGCGGCGTCCCAGCGCCGGCCCTTGAGCGCGTCGAGATCGCCGCCCCGGTCGCCGCGCAGCTTCTCGGCCTCGGGGAACAGCTCGGGGCTGTGCTGGCCGCGATTGAACAGCGTCACCTCGTGGCCGCGGGCCAGGGCCTGCTCGGCCAGCGCCCGGCCCAGGAACACCGTGCCGCCCAGAATCAATAGTTTCACGGACATCTCCTTCCTGCCCTAGGGTTTCTCCTCGCGGTTCGCGGCTTAGGCGCCGGCCTCGCCCTCGGCGAGCTCGAACACAATATCCTGGGCGCCCTCCCAGAGCGTGAGCTTGCCGAGCTGGGCGAGCTGCTCGCGGCCTTCGAGGATCGTCAGGAAGTGGTTGGCGGCCAGCTGGCCGACCTTGGCTGCGAAGCGGGCGCTGCCGTAGGGAAAGAGGATCTCGGTCTCGCTGAAGCCGCCGGGGTAAAACAGGATGTCGCCGCGCGACGGGTGGCTGGTGTGGTTCTCGAAGCTGACGCCCAGCTCGAAATCGCCCAGCGGCACCCAGCACGCCTCGCCGCTCCAGCGGGCGTGGATCAGCTTGCTGCGAAAGGGCAGCAGCCGCTTGAACGCCGCGCAGGTCTGGGGCGCGTCCTCTTCCTCCATCCGCGCCGTGAACGCGAACGGGCCGGCGGTGATCCGAAGCACTGTCATTGAGATCCTCCTTATGATGGGCTGCCGTAGGAGGCGAATGATAACCGATTTTAGGGGTCAGGGATCAGGGGCCAGGGGCCAGGCCGAACTTGAGGAAAGCGGGCGCTTTCTGGCAGTACCTGACGCTTCGAGGCCTGACCCCTGACCCCTGATCCCTACTCGCCAATCCCCTCCGCGCCTGACGCTTCGAGGCCTGGCCTGACCCCTGACCCCTGATCCCTACGCGCCAATTCCCTCCGCCGCCCGGATCCCCGCCAGCACCCGCTCCGGCGTCATGGGCTGGGCGGCGAGCCAGGCGCCGGTGGCGTCGCGGATGGCGGCGGCGACGGCCGGGGCGAGCGTGACCAGGGGCATCTCGGCCATGCCGCGCGCGCCGTACGGGCCGTTGGGATCGGCCAGCTCCAGGATCACCGGGATGATCGCCGGCGGCACGTCGAGGGCTGTCGGCAGCAGGTAGGAGCTGAAATGGGGCGTCAGGACCCGGCCGTCGCGCATCTGGAAGTTTTCGAGCAGCGCGTAGCCGATCGCCTGGGCCACGCAGCCCTCGATCTGGGCCTCGACCTGCTGGTGGTTGATCGCCTTGCCCACGTCGTGGACGCTGATCACGCCCAGCACCTGGACCTGGCCGGTCAGCGTGTTGACCTCGACCTCGACGGCCTGCGAGACATAGCCGTAGGCGTAGTTGGGCCGCCCGGCGGTGGTGACCGGGTCCAGCGGCGTGGTGGCCGGCGGCCGGTACTGGACCGTCGCACTGGCGGGCCGCTCCTCGTCGCGCCAGTGCTTGAGCGCGGCGAGGGCGGCGTCGTGGACGGCGCGGCCGGCCATCAGGGTCAGGCGCGAGGCCGAGGCGCTGCCGGCGTTGGGCGCCTCGGCGCTGTCGTCGCAGATCATCTCGATCCGCTCGAAGGCGACGCCCAGCGCCTCGGCGGCGATCTGGCGCAGGATGAGCTGGGTGCCCTGGCCGACCTCGGCGGCGCCGACCCGCACCGCCGCCCGCTCGATCTCGCCGCCGCCCCATAGCTCGACCGCCGCCGTGGCCTGCTCGGGGAAGCCGAACGAGTAGCCGATGTTCTTGATCCCGCTGGCGATGCCGACGCCCCGGCGCAGGTGGGGGGCGGGATGGGAGCGGGGCTGCCCGAAGCCGAATCTGGCCCGGGCCTCCTCGACGCAGCGCTCCAGCACCGGCAGCGCGCTGACGCCCTCGGGCAAGGGCTGCTGGGTCGGCTCGATGCCGCCCTCGCGGTAGATGTTGCGCCGCCGCAGCTCGATCGAGTCGATCCCCAGCGCCTCGGCCAGCCGCTCGATCATCAGCTCGCTGGCGAACTGGGCCTGGGGCGCGCCGAAGCCGCGGAAGGCGCCCGAGGGGATGTTGTTGGTGTAGACCGCGTAGCCGTCGACGGCGATGTTCGGCACCTCGTAGGTGCCGGTGGCGAACAGCGCCGCGACCTTGACCACCTCCTGCGAGGTCGAGGCGTAGGCGCCGCCGTCGGCGATCACTTCGGCCTCGACGGCGGTGATCTTGCCCTCCTTGGTCGCGCCCCAGCGGCAGCGCACGCTGATCGGGTGGCGCTTGTGGTGGCCGATCATCGACTCCTCGCGGCTCCAGACCAGCGCCACCGGCCGGCGCAGCTTCCATGCCGCCAGCGCCAGCATGTGCTGGATCGACAGATCCTCGCGGCCGCCGAAGGCCCCGCCGATCGCCGCGTAGCGCACGACGACCTGCTCGTCCGGCAGCTCCAGCAGCTCGGCGATCTGGCGCCGGTCCTCGTGGAGCCACTGGCCGGCGGTCTCGATCACCAGCCTGCCGTCCTCGTCGACGTAGGCGACGCCGGCCTCGGGCTGCAAAAAGGCGTGCTCCTGCCACGAGGTGCTGTAGTCGCCCTCCAGGATCACGTCGGCGGCGGCGAAGCCGGCGGCGATGTCGCCCTTGCGGATGGGCGTGCGGCTGAGAATGTTGTCGGCGCGGCCGGCGTGGACGACCGGCGAATCCGGCGCCATGGCGGCGCGCGGATCAGTCACCGGCGGCAGGTCTTGGTATTCCACGGCGACGAGCTTGGCGGCGGCGGCGGCGGCCTGTTTGGTCTCGGCGGCGACCAGCGCCACTTTGTCGCCCTCGAAGCGCACCACGTCGCCGCAGAGCGCCGGCTGGTCGGCGTCGATCAGGCCGAAGGCGTTGCGCGGCACGTCGGCGGCGGTCAGGACCGCGACGACGCCAGGATAGGCCAGGGCGGCGGCGGTGTCGATCGACACAATCTTAGCGTGGGGCCGGTGGGCGAACACCACTTTGAGGTGGAGCATCCCGGGGCGGACCAGGTCGGCGGGGTAGCGGGCGGCGCCGGTCACTTTGCCGGCGGCGTCGGGGCGCGGCAGGGCGGCGCCGATCAGCGGGCTGGGATTGGTCATGCGGCGCCTCCCGCGTCAAGCACGGCGTCGAAGATTTTGCGGTAGCCGGTGCAGCGGCAGATATTGCCGCTGAGGGCGATCTGGGCTTGGTCGAGGCTGGGCCGCGGCTGCTCGTCGAGCAGCTTGGCGCCGGCCATCAGCATGCCGGGGATGCAAAAGCCGCACTGCACGGCGGCGTGCTTGATGAAGGCCGATTGGAGCGGGTGCAGCTCGTCGCCGTCGGCCAGCCCTTCGATCGTGCGGATCGCGGCGCCGTGGGCCTGGGGCGCCGGCACCAGGCAGGCCATCGCCGCCTGGCCGTCGATCCAGACCGTGCAGGCGCCGCACTCGCCCTCGGCGCAGCCCTCCTTGGCGCCGGTGAGGCCGGCGTCCTCGCGCAGGGCGTCGAGCAGGCTCTTGGCGGCGGCGGGGCGCAGCTCGCGGCGCTCCCCGTTGATCGTCGCCACGATCGCCCCGTCGAACGGCGGCGCATCCCCGGGCGGCGCGGCGGTCTCCAAAAGCACCGGCTGGTCAGTCCAGCCCTGGCGCTCCTCGCCAGCGGCGATCCGGCGCAGGCCGAGCGCGACCAGGCCGGCCAGGGTCTCTAGCCGATAGCCGGCCGAGCCGCGCGGATCGTCGATCGGCCGCACGTCGCCGCGCGCCAGCTCGCCGGCCTGCGCGCACACGTCGTCAGTCAGCTGCTTGCCGATCAACCAAGCCTCGGCGCTGGGCGCATGGACGATCGTCGGCGCGACGCAGCCGAGCGTCAGGCTGGCGGCGCTGACGGTCTCGCCGGCGAGCTCGACGACCATGGCGATGCTGATCACTGAGATCGCCTGGGCGCGGCGCAGGCCCAGCTTGAGGAACAGGCCGCGCTGCTCCGGGCGCAGCGCCGGGAAGCGGATGGCCCGCACCAGCTCGTCGGGGCGGATGGCGGTGCGGCGCACGCCGAGGTAAAACGCGCTGAGCGGCAGCGTGCGCTCGCCGGCGGCGCTGGCCAGGACCAGCTCGGCGCCCAGGGCCATCAGCGGCGTGATCGTGTCGTTGGCGGGCGAGGCGGTCACCAGGTTGCCGGCGATCGTGCCGCGGGTGCGGATCTGCGGCGCGCCGACCTCCCAGCAGGCCTGGGCCAGCGGCAGCGCGCGCTCGACGCACAGCGCCGAGGCGATCACGTCGTTGTGGGTCGCCAGGCCGCCAAGCTCGATCACGTCGCCGTCCTGGCGGACATATTTCAGCTCCGTCAGCTTGCTCAGGTCGATCAGGGTCGCGGTCGGCTTGACGCCGCGCTGGAGCTCGACCAGCACGTCGGTGCCGCCGGCCACCAGCCGCGCGTCGCCCCCGTGCCGCCGCAGCAGCTCAAGCGCTTCGGAAAGCGTCGTCGGTTGAAGATACGATTGCCACATCGGGGGCTCCTTCTCGGGGTGAATGAGGGGTCAGGGGTCAGGGGTCAGGGGTCAGGGCCGGCGCCAAAGCTGGATGGATTCCCTGACGGCGCCCGCCAGCCTGAAATTCGGCCTGATCCCTGATCCCTGATCCCTCCTGCAATAGCCTAGTGTCGCTCCAGTCGCGGTTGCGGCCTGACCAGCCGCCCGCCGCCCGTCCCGACCGGCTGGCCGTCGCGGAAGACCGCCCGGCCGCGGAGGAAGGTGGCGGCGACCTGGCCGCGGGCGGTCATGCCGGCGTAGGGGCTGTGGCGGTGGCGGTAGTGCAGCGCGTCGGCCTCCAGGGCGGCGCTGGCGCCGAGGTTGACGAGCGCCAGATCGGCGTCGCAGCCGACCTCCAGCCGCCCCTTGCGCTCCAGGCCGAAGCGTTCGGCGACGAAGCCGGCGCTGATCCTGGCGATCGTCGCCAGCGGCAGCCCGCGCTGGTGCGCGCCGGCGTCGAGCAGCAGCGGCAGCGTGGATTGGCAGCCGGAGATGCCGCCCCAGATCGCGAAGAAATCGTCGCCGGTTTTCATGTCCGCCGGCGCGGGCGAGTGGTCGGATGCGACCATCGGCAGCGTCCCGGCGGCGATGTGGGCCCAGAGCGCGTCCTGCTCGGCCTGCGGGCGCAGCGGCGGGGCGCACTTGGCGAGAGCGCCGATCCGCTCCACGTCATCTTCGGTCAGGACGAGGTAGTGCGGGCAGGTTTCGCAGCTGACATCGACGCCGCGCGCCGCCGCCTCGGCCACCAGCGCCACGCCGCGGCCGGTGCTGACGTGGACGATATGCAGCGGGCAGCCCGTCGCCTCGGCGAACAAAATCGCCCTGCTGATCGCCTCCAGCTCGGCCACCGCCGGCCGCGAGGCCAGGTAGTCGCGGACGCCGGCGCGGCCCTCGCGGCGCGCCCGGGCCGCCAGCGCGCCCGTCAGCTGGTCGTTTTCGGCGTGAACGGCGACCGGCAGCCCGAGCTTCGCCGCCTGCTCCATGCCGGCGAACAGCGTGCCGTCGTCGACCGAGGCGAAGTCATCGATGCCGCTGTTTGACATAAACGCCTTGAAGCCGATCACGCCGCACTCGGCGAGCTCGGGCAGGCGCTCGACGTTGCCCGGCACCAATCCGCCCCACAGCGCCCAATCGACCAGCGCCGACTGGCTGGCGGCGGCGGCCTTCAACTCGAAGCTGGCGCGGTCGACGGTCGGCGGATGGGCGTTGAGCGGCATATCGAAAAAGCAGGTGGCGCCGCCGGCGGCCAGGGCCCGCGTGCCGGTGGCGAAGCCCTCCCACTCGGCGCGGCCCGGCTCGTTGAAATGGACGTGGGCGTCGATCAGGCCGGGGAGGACGTGGAGGCCGCTGGCGTCCAGCTCGGCGGCGGCGCCGCCCGCCAGCTCGGGGCCGATCGCGGCGATCCGCCCGTCTTCGATCGCCAGGTCGGCGGCGACCGGGCCCGCCGGCAGCACCAGCGTTCCGTTGCGGATGAGGAGATCGTAGCTCATGCGGCGCCTCGCTCAGCCAGCAGGGCCAGGAAGCGGCCGAGGACCTCGATCGCCGCCGCCGCGTCCTCGGCGCTGGCCGACTCGTCGGGATGGTGGCTGATGCCGCCCTTGCAGCGCACGAACAGCATCGCCACCGGCGTCAGCGGGGCGAGGGCGACCGCGTCGTGGCCGGCGCCGCTGACCAGCATTTCGACCGGGTGGCCCTCCTCGGCCACCGCGAGCGCCAGCAGGTCGGTCAGCGCCTCGTCGCAGCGGGTGGCGGGGCTCTCCTGGCTCGGGCGCCAGTCGAGGTCGATCTCGCGGGCCGAGCAGATGGAGCTGGCGGCGTCGCGCAGGAACTCGACCGCCGCCTGGCGGTGCTCGTCCTCGGCGTGGCGCACGTCGAGGGTCAGGGCGACGCTGCCGGGCACCACGTTGCTGGCGCCGGGGCTGACCTGGAGCTGGCCGACCGTGGCGACCAGGCCGGCAGTCTGGCGGGCCAGGGTTTCGGCGGCGAGGACGAAGGCGGCGGCGGCGCAGAGCGCGTCCTGGCGCAGCTCCATCGGCACCGTGCCGGCGTGGCCGGCCAGCCCGCTGAAGGTCGCGCTGATCCGGCTCTGGCCGGCGATGGCCTCGACCACGCCGACCGGCAGGCCCAGCCGCTCCAGCACCGGCCCCTGCTCGATGTGGACCTCGCACCAGCCGACCAGCGCGGCGGGATCGCGGCGCTCGCCGGCGATGGCGGCCGGATCGCCGCCTGCTTGGCGGATGGCCGCGGCCATGCTGACGCCGTCGGCGTCGGCCAGCTCCAGCCACTCGGAGCGGAAGCCGCCGGCCAGTGCCGAGCTGCCGAGATAGGCGCTGTGGAAGCGCAGGCCCTCCTCGTCGGCGAAGGCGACGACCTCGACGGCGAAGGGCGGGCGCTCGCCGCGCGCCGCCAGCTCCTCGACGGCGGCCAGGGCGACGAGCACGCCGAGCGGCCCGTCGAACTTGCCGGCGTCGCGGACCGTGTCCAGGTGCGAGCCGAGCAGCAGGGTTTTGGCGTCCGGCCGGGCGGCCTCGTAGCGGCCGGTCAGATTGCCGAGGTGGTCGCGGCGGACCGTCATGCCGGCGGCTTCCATCCAATTGGCGACGAGCGCCATCGCCTCGCTGAGCGCCGGGGTGGCGAAGCGCCTGGTGAGGCGGCCGGGCTCCTCGCTGATGGCTGCCAGCTCATCGATTCGCGCCATCAGGCGCTGGGCGGCGGAGTGACTCATCGATTTAGCTCCCGCGATACGTGCTGTAGGCCCAAGGCGAGACCAGCAGCGGCACATGGTAGTGGCCCTCGGGGTCGGCGATGCTGAACTGGACGGGGACAATGTCGAGGAACGGCGGCTCGGGCAGGGACGGGTACCCGCTTGCGGGTGTCTGGGTGGCGAAATAGGCGCCGACCTCGAAGACGATCTGGTAGGTGCCGGGGCGGAAATCGGCGCCGGCGAGCAGCGGCGCGTCGGTGCGTCCGTCGGCGTTGGTGGTGACGGCGCCCAGCAGCACGGGGGCGCCGTCGATCAGCCACAGCTCGATTCGCAGCCCGGCGGCGGGGCGGCCCCGGGCGGTGTCGAGGACATGGGTCGTCAATCGTCCTGGCATAAGCCTCCTCAGGCGGCGCAGTGCTGGCGGAACCAATCGGCGGCCAGCGCTGCCATCCGCTCCAGGGCGCCGTCCTCCTCGAAGAGATGGCTGGCGCCTGGCACGATTTCCAGCTTGCCCGGCGCCTTGATCCCGTCAAGCGCCAGATGGGTGGCGGGCAGCAGCCCGGCGTCGTGCTCGCCCAGGATGAACAGGGTGGGCGCCTTGACGTTGGGCAGCGCCAGCTCGGCGGGCTCGGGTTTGCCGCCGCGGGCCACGACCGCGCTGATCTGGGGGCGGGCGGCGGCGGCGATCAGCGCGGCGGCGGCGCCCAGGCCGGCGCCGAAATAGCCGATCTTCAGCGCCTGGGTCTCGGGCCGGCGCGCCAGCCAGTCGGTGGCGCCGACCAGCCGCTCGGTCAGGATGCCAAGGTCGAGGTGGAAATCGCCGACCTGCATGTCGATGCGCGCCTCGTAGGGCGTGAGCAGGTAGGTGGAGAGCGTGGCGATGCCCTGGCGGCGCAGGTAGTCGCCGACGAAGCGGCCGGCCGGGCCGTGCTTCATCGTCTCCTGGTCGTTGGCGAAAATCACGATGCTCTGCGCGCCGTCGGGAAGGCCCAGGTAGGCGTGGCTGCCCTCGCTGGTGTTGGTGTCGGTCGTCAGCCAGACTCGCTGTTCATCGCCGTCGCTCATGGCTGGCCTCCGCCTTCGCCGCGTCCCAGCCGCAACGTGATCATCCCGTAGGGCGGCCGGGGATCGGTGTACACCTTGATCCGCTCGTCCTCGGCCGAGACCTCGGCGGTGTCCCAGAGCCGGTTCTGGGCGCTGAACCAGACCTCGCCGAGCTGGGCGAAGCGCGAGAGCAGCCGCTGGCCCATCTCGTGGATGAGATGCTGGATGGAGTTGCTGACGAACTCGTGGAACACCACCTGGATCAGGTCGCGGACCTGCTCGGCGGCCACGTAGTTGCGATGGTCCTCGCTCAGCAGATCGCGCACGTCGCCGTAGCGCCAGCCCACATCGAGGAAGATGAACAGCGGGCGGTCGATCCGCTCGGGCAGCGTGGTGTAGCCGTCGCGCATGAAATTGCTGAAGGCGCTGCCGGTGACCTTGATCAGCTCCAGGCCGACCCTGCCGCACTGGTGGCCGCTGATCAGCACGTCGCCGCCGTGGCGGGCGAAATCCAGGCTGGCGGTGGCGCGGTCGTTGTGCGAGCGGCCGAACAGCACGCCGCTGCGGCCCCAGCCGGAGCCCTCGGGCACCGCCGCCGCCTCGAACGGCTGCTCGCGGCCGGTCAGCCGCAGCGACTGCATCTGCGGATAGGTGGCGAGGAACTGGCGGCCGAGGAACTCAAGGAAACCCTCCAGAGTGCTGCCGCCGAAGGCCAGCGCCTGTTTGTGGACGAAATTCTTCATCGTGTCGGTGGCGACCACGTCGCGGTTGTCGCCCTCGGTGTAGGCCGGCATGAAATTGTCGCCGAACACTTCGACATCGACTTCGACCGCGAACAGCGTCTGCTCGCGCCCGCTGAAGGCCGACTCGGGGATGGTCGTCAGCCCCGCGAGGGGCCGGGCGTAGGTCCGGTACATGCTGACCTGGCCTTTGCCGTAGCTGATTTCGGTCTTCATTGACACCTCCTGGGCTGGCGTAATCCGATCAAACAGGCGCAGGCGGGCGATCTTGGCGACCTCGTCGAGCGCGTTGGCGATCTCCTGGGCGCGATCGTTGGCGAGGCGGCGCTCGAAGCCCGCCAGAATGCTGGCCTTTTTGTTTTCGCGGGCGCAGATCACAAAGGGGAAGTCGAAGCGGTCGTGGTAGCGGCGGTTGTAGTCGGCGAAGGCGGCGATCTCGGCGGGGCTGAGGGCGTCGAGGCCGGCGGCGGCCTGCTCGCCGGTCGACTCGGGGGTGAGAGTGCCGGCCAGCGCGGCGCGCCCGACAAGGTCCGGGTGGGCCTTGATCAGCGCCACCTGCTCGTCCTCGCCGGCGCCGCGCATCACCTCGCACAGCGCCTGGTGCAGCTGCCCGACGCTGGCGAACGGCCGCCGCGCCCAGCAGCGCTCCACGATCCAGGGCGGGCCCTCGAACACAAAGTTGAGCCGCTCGACGAACGCGGCCCGCTCCAGGCCGTTCAGCTGCTCAAGCGAAAGAGGCGTTGGGGACATGCGTCCTCCCGAAAGCTCAGGAAAAGTGCGTGCAGTATAGCATGGGGATTGGGGATTGGGGATTGGGGATTGGGGAGTAGGGGTCAGGGGTCAGGGGTCAGGGGTCAGGGGTCAGGGGTCAGGGGTCAGGGGTCAGGGGTC
>DASWWB010000808.1:0-3873 GCA_036406115.1 Herpetosiphonaceae bacterium | reverse complement strand
CGACAGCGGCGTGCTGCTGATCGACCGCGCCGGCGCCGTCTCCTACGCCAACGCCCGGCTCGGCCAGCTGCTCGGCGCGCCCAGCGAGCGGCTGCTCGGCCGCCCGCGCGACGAGGCCCTGGCCGGCCTGCTCCTTCCCGGCGACCAGGACGGCGCCGCCCGCTGGCACACCGCGCCGCCGGGGGACCCGCCGCGCATCCTCCGCCGCTTCAGCGACGAGGTGCTGGACAGCGACGGCTCGCCGCTCGGCCTGATCGAGGTCTACACCGATATCACCGAGCTGGAGGCGGTCAATCAGCTCAAGGATGAGTTCGTCGCCGCCGCCGCCCACGATCTCAAAACCCCGGTCACCGCGATCAAGGGCTACGCCCAGATCGCCATGCGCCTGGCCCGCCGCCTGGAGGATCAGCGGATCGTCCAGCAGCTTGAGATTATCAACGCCCGCTCCAACGACCTGACCTATCTGATGGATTCCATCCTCGACCTGTCGCGCATCCAGGCCGGCCGCCTGCGCCTGGAGCTGAGCGCCTTCGCCGCCCAGGACGCGCTGGCCAAGATCATCCAGCAGCTGGACTACGATCTCCAGCGCCAGCGCCGGGCCGTTGACCTCGTCCAGCCCGCGGCGCCGGTCATGGTCTCCTGGGACCGGGCCAGGATCGAGCGCGTGCTGCTCAATCTGCTCGGCAACGCGATCAAATATTCGCCGGCCGGCGGCCCGCTCGGGCTGCTGCTGCGCCAGCCGGCGCCGGGCGAGGTCGAGCTGGTCGTCACCGATCACGGCATCGGCATCCCGCCCGAGGAGCGCGAGCGAATTTTCGAGCGCTTCTACCGGGTGCGCCAGGCGATCGACGACGGCTTCAAAGGCACCGGGATGGGCCTCTACCTGGCCCGCAGCGTCGTCGAGGAGCACGGCGGCAGGATCTGGGCCGCCGACGCGCTCCACGGCGGCCCCGGCACCAGCGTCTTCGTCAGCCTGCCCGCCGAGGCCCCCGCCGAGGGCGCCTGAGCGCGCCGGGAGCGATCGGTTAAACCGCGACCGCCAGGCTTCGGAGCCTGGCGGTCGCGCGTCGGGGCGGGATGAACGTTCAGTGGCCGACCGGCGCCGGCGCGTCGGCGGCGCGGCGCCCGGCCCACTTGAGCGGCCAGCCGGGCAGGAAGGCGCCCAGCGCCACCGCCAGCAGCGCGACGAAAAACGTCAGCTGGTAGGTCTTCTCGAAGCCGGCGACATACTCGGCGCAGGCCTGCTGGATCTGGGGCCGGATCCGGTCCTGGGCCGCCGCCGGGAGCTTGAGCACTTCGGCCGGCAGGTTGTTGGCAGGATCGACGCCGGGCGTCTCGCAGAGGCCAAAGCGGGCCGTCGAGGCGGTCGCCTGGTTGCGGAACTGCTGGCCCAGCTCCTTGACCTCCGGCGACTGGGTGCTGGCCAGGACTGTCGCCAGCACCGCCACGCCGATCGCCTGCACCACCTGGCGGGTCGAGTTGACCAGCGCCGAGCCGCGCGCCAGCTTGGGCGCTTCGACGACCGACAGCGCCGTGACCAGGGTCGTCTGGACCGTGAGGCCCAGCGCCAGGCCGCGCAGCGCCAGCAGGAACATGATCCAGCCGATCGAGGTCGTGGCCTCGATCTGCGACAGCTGCCAGGTGTTGAGCAGCAGCACCGCGAAGCCGGCGACGATCAGCGGGCGCGGGCCGACTTTGTCGTAGGCCTTGCCCGAGAGCGGCACCGAGATGCCGGCCATCACCGCCAGCGGCAGCAGCATGAAGCCGGTCGTCAGCGCCGAGCGGCCGCGCAGCACTTGCAGATAGACCGGCAGCAGGAACTCGGCGCCGAACAGCGCAATCACGCTGACCCAGCCCACCAAGCTGGCGACGAGGAAGGTCGGCTTGGCGAACAGCCGCAGGTCCATCAGCGGCTCCTTGGCGACGAACAGCTCGACCAGCGCGAAGGCGACCAGGCCGACCGCGCCGATCGCGAACCACATCAGCACGCTGCCCGAGCCCCAGCCCTGCTCCTCGGCGATCGAGGCGGCGTAGAGCACCGAGCCGAAGCCGACCACCGAGGTGATCAGGCCGAGCAGATCCAACGGCACCGCCCGCTCGCTCTTGCGCTCGCGCAGCCAGCGCGAGGCCAGGAAGACGCCGAACAGGCCGATCGGCACATTGATGTAAAAGATCCAAGGCCAGAGCCCCTGATCGACCAGGAAGCCGCCCAGGATCGGCCCCAGCGCCGGCGCCAGCACCAGGGCGATGCCGAAGAAGCCCAGCGCCGTGCCCTGCTCCTCGGGCGGGAACGAGCTGAGCAGCAGCGCTGTGCCCAGCGGCAGCGCCAGCCCGCCGCCGAAGCCTTGCAGCGCCCGCGCCGCCACCAGCGTCCAGAGCGTGGGCGCCAGCCCGCAGAGCAACGAGCCGAGAACGAAGATCGCCAGCGCCGAAACATAGACCTTTTTGATGCCGAAGCGGTCGGCCATGAAGCCGGCCAGCGGCGTGCTGATGCCCAGCGCCAGCACGTAGACGCTCAAAATCCACTGCGAGTCCGTCAGGCTGGCCCCGTACTCCTGGGCCAGCGTCTGGAAGGCCACGTTGACCACCGTGGTGTCCAGGATGACCATGAAAATGCCGAAGATCACCGAGATCAGCACCCGCCATTTGTAGGCCAGGCCGCCCGCCCCGGGCGTCTGCGCCGCTTGGTCGCTCATAGGTTGCTCCTTGGAAAAGATGATGGATGAATCAGGCGCCAGGCGCCGCCAGGCCCGCCCAGAGCAAATCCAGCACCAGCGCGGCGCGGGCGGAGGGATCGCCAGGCACGGCGGCCCAGGCGACCGGCGCCGGCTGGCTCGCCCACTTGCCGCCCTTGGGCTGGGGCCGGACGAAGGCGTTGACCACGCCGAGAAACAGCTTGGCGTAGAGCGCGGGATCGCCTGCGCGCAGCTCGCCGCCAGCCAGGCCGGCGGTCATGGCGTCGTAGATCGGCTGGTACAGCTCGCTGGCGAAGGCGGCGCCCAGTGTCGCGTGGTGGGCGGGGTTCGTGATGTTCTCCATGTCGCGCATCAACACGTCGACATTGGTCGTCATCTGGCTGAAAATCCCCGCTGCCAGCCGC
This sequence comes from Herpetosiphonaceae bacterium, assembly GCA_036406115.1. Taxonomy (GTDB): domain Bacteria; phylum Chloroflexota; class Chloroflexia; order Chloroflexales; family Herpetosiphonaceae; genus DASWWB01. The sequence continues at coordinate 773 of DASWWB010000808.1, read as the reverse complement.
TTCAGCCGCGCCCTGACCGGCTCGCCGGGCGCCGCCGGGGCGACAAGCTCGCGGTAGCCGCTGAGCCGGCGCAGCAGCACCGCCACGTACAGCGCCTCCTTGTCGGCGAAGTGGTAGTACAGCGTCGGCTTGGTGACGCCGCACGCCTCGCAGATCTCGCGCACCGCCACCGCCGCGTAGCCCTTGTGCTCGAACAGCTCCTGCGCCCGCAGCAGGATGGTCGTCCTGGTGTCCGGCTCGTCTGTCATCGCCCCCCGCTCATCGATCAAACAAACACAACCAGTATACCGAACGGTAGGTCAGGCGTCAAGCGCAACCGCTGAGGGCAGCGACAAATGGCGATTCTGCGGTACGATGGCGGGGATCGAGACGGGCGGCACCCGCCCGGTCCCGCGACGAGCAGCCAGCCTTGCGCGCAAGGCCACGTGATAGGAGCGCCCATGGCCAATCCCTGGATCATCTGCCCGCAGCCGAACCCGGCGGCGCGGCTGAAGCTTTTTTGCCTGCACCATGCCGGCGGCAGCGCCTGGATGTACCGGCCCTGGCTGACGCGGCCCGTGCCGGAGCTGGAGATCGCGGCGCTCCAGCTGCCGGGCCACGACGCGCGGCGGGCCGAGCCGCTCTGCACGGATCTGCCGGAGCTGGTCGGGCGGCTGGCGGACGCCCTGGAGCCGGGGCTGGACCGTCCCTGGGGCCTGTTCGGCCACAGCATGGGCGCGCTGCTGGGCCACGAGCTGGCCCACGAGCTGGGGCGGCGGGGCAGCCTGCCGGCG
>DASWWB010000807.1:0-2292 GCA_036406115.1 Herpetosiphonaceae bacterium | reverse complement strand
GGCGGGCATGCACACCTTGGCCTTTGCCTTGTTAATGGTCCGCCGATTTCTGGCGGCGATGGTTGAATATGCATAACAGGCTCTAGCCCCGGCGGGCCCTGGCCCGGCGCCAGCCCAGCCCGAGGATCAACGCCAGCGCGAGCGCCAGCCCCGCCGCCCAGGAGCCATCGGCTCCGGCCGCGAGCTGGCGCTCAATGACGCCGCGCCGCTCCAGGTCGGCCCGCACTTTGCCGGCGGTCACGTCTTTCGGATACACCCAATTGCGCTGGTCATCGATCCCCTGGGTTCGGCGAATCCACTCCTTGTCAACGAGCGGGATCTCGGTGTTCAGCGGGAGCTGCGGGTAGGGGCCGGCCGAGTCAATGATGATGTAGCCGCGCCAGTCCCAGCCGGCGAGCCGCCACACGCCGGGCGCCAGCGGCTGCAAAAAGGCGACGATCCGCATGCCGGAAAGCAGCTCGTGGGGATCATTGCTGGCGATGTCGCAGGGCTTGTGGGTCATCATTCCGGAATGATTGAAGATCGTCAGCCTTGGCGCGCGCTCGGAGCCGCGCCAATATTCCTCCACGTTCAGATAGGCCGTGTGGGCGTTGGCCTCGACGGTTCCGACTGCGATCACCGTGGCGCTGCTGGTAACATCCTTAAATCGAACCTCAAGCGGCGCCGGACTGCACGCCAGCGCCGCCGCCGGGCTCGCCAGCCACCACGCCACGCCGATCGCCGCCAGCCAGATCCGCCATCGTTCCATCGCGCGCCTCCTCTCGCAATGCCGCCGCTGCTTGAATCACGCCGCAGCGGCGGCTTGCGTTCACGGAGCGCCCTCCGCCCTGGCGAGCGGGCTGAGGCCCAGCTGGTCGGCCAGGGTTTCGATGAATTCGGCCGCCAGCGTCCCCTCAGCGCTCAGCTGGACCGCGTCGCCGCGCCCGCGCAGCGCGAAGCTGAGCGGCGTTTGGTGGCTGAGCCGCCCCTCGACCGCCAGGCCCTCGGTGTTCAAAATGCAGATGGTGTAGAGGTCGTTGATGGGCTGGCTGGGCTGGCCCTCGCGCTCGAACCGCGCCGCGATCCGCAGGTCGTCGATCGCCAGGCTGGGGGCGATGATGTCAAGCGCCGCCTGGAGCGCTTCGCCGAACGCGCCCGAGGGGACCGCCTTGGGGCCGTAGTCCGCCGATTCGATTGTCATAACGTGCCTCCTGCTCACACGAACGGCTTTTCCCTAGCACGCTACGTACCGGCGGCGCGGTTGTGCGGTAAGATGAGCGCCGGACCACCCTGTTTTGAAGGAGCACTTCCATGAGCGATTTCACGCCCGGCCAGCGCGGCGAGCCGAGCCCGCCCGACCGCCTCCAGTGGCCGGACGCTTTTCCGCTGCGCGGGCGGCAGTACACCTGCGGCTACTGCGGCAGCGCCGTCACCGGCAACCGCGGCTTCCCCTCCGAGCATCCCGCCCACGCCGTCTACCTGTGCGCGGTCTGCGACAAGCCGACCTTTTTCCTGGGCTCAGACCAGGTGCCGTCGCCGCGCTACGGCAACATGGTCGCCAATCTGCCGCCGGCGCTGGAGGCGCTCTACATCGAGGCCTGCCACTGCATGAGCATCGAGGCCTACACCTCGTCAGTCCTGCTCTGCCGCCGCATTCTGATGCATATCGCGGTGGCCCAGGGCGCCGCCGAGAATCAGCCGTTCGACGCCTGCTTGGAGTTTCTCATCCAGCGCAACATCGTGCCGCCGCGCGGCATGGCCTGGGTCGAGACCATCCGCCGGCGCGGCAACATCGCCACCCACGAGATCCCGCAGCTGGCTCGCACCGACGCCGATCAATTTATGACCTACATTGAGCTGCTGCTGCGCTTCACCTATCCCGCCGACCGCCAGTCCTGACTGGCTCAGCGCAGCGATTGGGCGATCGCCAGCGCCTCCTCCAGCGTGGCGTCGATCTCCAGCCGATAGGTGCGTTGCCGGTCGGCCCAGACCAGCGTCGGCTGCTCGACCCAGCGCGCGGAGTGGCCGCCGCCCTCCCGGCCCTGGTAGCTCAGCGGCGCCAGGATGGAGTGCGGCGCGCTGATCCAGAAGCCCTCGCTGCCGTTCACGGTCACGGGCTTGGCGCCGTCGAACGGCACCTGTTTTTTGATCCAGAAATCGCCGTTGAAAAGATGCAGGCTCGCCAGCACCCGCCCTGGATCGCTGGGATCCAGCCAGAGCAGCACTGCGGCCCGCTCCTCTGCCGGCCGCCCGGCGTTCTGCAAAAACACCCGGTCGGGCGGTCCAAGCTCCGGCGGATGGGCCGGCAGGGGG
>DASWWB010000806.1:0-4211 GCA_036406115.1 Herpetosiphonaceae bacterium | reverse complement strand
CACCGGCGCGATCGGCCAGATCACGCTTTACGGGCTGCTGGCGGCGCTGGCCGGCTGGCGCCTGATTCCGGCGCTGCTCGCTTGGTTCGAGGTGCGCGCCGAGGAGCCCTGGCTGCGCTGGCTGCTGCTGGCGACGCTGGCGGTGTTCGCTCTCAAGCTGGGTGGCCGGCTGGTGCCGGAAAGCATGCCGGGCGACATCGGCTTCCATCGCAACCGGCTGTGGGAGATGATGCGCGGCAACCCCTACCAGGTCGCGGTCCATCGCGGCGTGCCGTTCCCGTACCCCTCGGCGCTCTACGCGCTGCTGGCGCCGCTGACGCTGCTCGGATTGTCCGAGGCGGCGCTGCTGGAGCTGGCGGCGGCGCTGTGCGAGGCGCTGGCGCTGCCGCTGATCTTCGGCCTGGTGGCGCGGGTGACCGGCCGGCCGCGGGCGGGGCTGCTGGCGGCGCTGGCCTACGGGCTGTTCCCCGCCGGCTTCATGACCGTCGCCTGGTCGTTCGACGCCCATATTTTCGCCCAGTTCGTGGCGCTGGCCTGGTGCGCGCTGCTGGCGCGCTGGTGGCCGCGGATCGGCGAGCGGCGCGTCTGGCTCGGCCTGACCGGCGGGCTGGCGCTCGTGGGCCTGAGCCACTTCGGCTTCTACATCAATATTTCCTTGCTGACCGGCCTGCTGGTCGTCTGGAGCTGGCTGCGCTGGCCGCAGTTCCGCCGCCAGAGCCAGGCGCTGGCGCTCAGCTTGATCGCCATGCAGGTGCTGGTCTGGGCGATCTACTACACCGCCTTCGCCAGCCAGCTCCAGTGCGTGATCAACTTCCGCGCGCTCTACCAGTCGCAGCGCGACGCCTGCCCGGCCCAGAGCTACAGCCCGGAAACCCGCCAGCTGATCTCGCGGGCGGCGCTGCTGTGGGATATCGCGGAGACGGGCTTCTGGCGCCACTACGGCCTGGTGCCGGTGCTGCTGGCGCCGCTGGGCCTGCTGCTGCTCCGGCGCGGCGCCGCGCGGCCGGCGAACGATGCGACCGGCGCGGCGGAACGCCGCTCGCTGCTGGCGCTGGTCATCGGCGCGACGTTCCTGGTCAGCCTGGGGCTGGGCGCGGTGCCGCTGATCAGCGCGGCGCCGATCACCACCCGCTGGCTCATGTTCAGCGCCTGGGCGATCGCGGTGTGCGTGGGGATCGTGCTTGATCGACTGTGGGAGCGCGGAGCCGCCGGCAGGGCCGCCGCTGTCGCCTGCTCGCTGGGGATCGCGGGGATGGGCGTGTTCCTCTGGCTGCAAACTGTGGTCTATCGAATCAGGCCGCCCGAGCCGTTTTAGGCGCCCTCGGCGGCCCGCGCCTGCAATTCCCCCGCCGCTTGGAGGCGATACAGCATGTACTGTTGCTGCTTGCCCTTCAGCTCCGCCATGCCGGCGGATTCGAGCGGCAGCGCGTGGGCGATGGCGTCGCGGATCGCGGCGCTGCACAGCACCTGTCCGGCCTCGGCCTGCTCCTGGATGCGCTTGGCGACGTTGACCGTATCGCCGATCGCGGTGTAGTTGCGCACCGCGTCGGTGCCGACGTTGCCGACGACCGCCTCGCCGCTGTGGAGGCCGATGCGGAACCGGAGCTGCTGCTGGCCGGTTGTCAGGCGGTGATAGGCCGCGATCAGCTGCTGGAGCCGCAGCGCCGCCCGCGCCGCCCGCAGCGCATGGTCCGGCTGCTCGGCCGGCGCGTTGAAAATCGCCATCACCCCGTCGCCCATGAACTTGTCGCAGGTGCCGCCCTCGGCCAAAATCGCCTCGACCGCCAGCCCGACGTAGCGGTTGAGGGTCGCCATCAGCTCCTCGGGGTCGTGCCGGTCGGCGTAGGCCGTGAAGTTCTCAAGGTCGGCGAACAGGACGGTCACGATCTGGCGCTGCCCGCCGAGCACCGCCTTCTGCGGATTGTGCAGCAGGTGATTGGCGACGCTGCTGCCGACGTATTGTTGGAGCAGCCGGTGCTCCCGTTCGTAGAGCTGGACGTTTTGCAGCATGATATCGGCCTGGGTGGCGATCGCCGCCGCCAGCGAGAGCTGGTCCCGGCCGAGGGCGCCGGCGTCGTCGTGGGCCAGGAGGAGCAGTCCGCGCGGATGGTGCTGCCCGCGCAGCGGCACGCCCAGCAGCGACTGGGTGGCCGATTCGTCTATCGCCGCCGCCGTCCAGTGCCGGAGGTCGGCCCGGTCGCCGATCAGCCACGGGTCGGCCTGGGCCGCCGCCCGGACATCCGGCTCATGGGCGAGGAACAGATCGGCGACCGCCCCCTCCTGGCCGCCCGGCCAGCGAATCACGACCGGCGGCTCGTCGTCCCCCCATTCGATCAGCGTGCCGCGCTGGGCCCCGCTCGCCGCCACGCCCAGCTCGACCAGGGTCCGCGCGACGGCGTCGGCGGTTGTCAGCGCCGCGAATTGCTTGATCGCCGCATAGAGGACGGACAGCGTGTCGTGCTCGGCGCGCAGCCGCCCGGCCAGCCGGGTCCGTTGCAGCGCGCCGCTGACCTGCAAGCCCAGCAGGTGGGCGATTCTGGTGTCCTCAAGCTTGTAGGCGTCGGCGGCGGTCGCGCCGAAGACCAGCGTGCCCTCGTGGATCGGCCCGGTGCGGAGCGGGATGCACAGCAGCGAGCGCACGGCGAGGTCGGTCTGGAAGGCTGCCGCCACCGCCGGCGCCTCGGCCCCGACATCGACGATCATGGCCTGGGGGGCGGCCAGTCGGGCGTGGAGCCAGCCGCCGGGCAGCAGCGCCAGGGGCCGGGCGGCGGCCGGCTGGAGCGGGTGGAGCGTGATGTGGCCGGCGCTGTCGATGGTCGCCAGCCCGCCGATCTGGAAATTGAGGATCCACTTCAGGCGTCCGGCCAGAATCCGCATGATCCGCTCGAAATCATCGGTGGCGTTGAGGTCGGCGGCCAGCTCGTTGACCACCGAGATGCGGCTTGAGAGCACCTGGAGCGCCACCAGGCTGCGCTGCTGATCGTCCGGGAGCGCCGACGCCATCGCATCCTCCTCCTACAGCGCGTCGATCTCAAGCGCGATGGCGTCGGTGTAGACGTTGACCGCGCTGAACAGATCGGCGGTGGCGATCAGCTCGTAGATTTCGCCGTCGTTCATGCCGAACGAGCGCAGCTCGGCGAAGTGCCCGTCGTTGAGCGACAGCGGCTCCTGCGCCGCCAGCAGGCCGAAGCGGATCACCGCTTTGTCGCGCGGCGGCAGCGGGCAGGTGTCGAAATCCTGGATCAGCAGCCGCAGCACGTCCTCGGAGATGCCCAGGGCGCTCAGGCCGTGGAGATGGACCTGCAAGGCGTACTGGCTGTTGTTGACCTGCGAGATCGCGATCCCGATCATCTCCTTGATCGTGCGCGGCACTTCGCCCTGGAGGATCGTCGCCGAGAATTTGCGCCAGTTGGCCTCCAGCACTTTCGGGTGCCCGGCCATGGATTTGAACAGATTCGGCACGATGCCGAAGCCCAGCTCGGTGCGGATCTCATCGTAGATCTGGCGGACCAGCGGATCAGCGGCGTCGGCCTCCTGGACGAGGGGGAAACGGGTCATCGGTGTGCCTCCTTGGCGCTGCGGCCCGCGCGGGGCGGCTGCGATCAACGGGATTCCCTCCCCGGGCGCTGGGCGGCCGGGAGCGGGCGCGATGGTTGATGGATGGAATCGTGCGGCGCGGCGGGGCGGCTAGGCGCGGACTGCGCCAGCCGACTGAAGTATACCAGGACTCGCCGCCGCCCGGCGGGCCAGCGCCGCGAGCTGGCGGGTGGCCAGGATGGCGACATGGAGGCCGGAGGGCCAGGCGACCCGCCACAGCGCGTCCTGCACCGGCGTGACGCGGTAGCCGGCTTGGGCGAGGTCCGAAAGCAAGGTGGCGAGCGAAATTGATTGGTGAGCGGGCGCCATAACAATCTCCGTGCTGCTGGGCGATCTCTCGCGGCGGGTCGTTTGTGTTCTGCCTTGAGTATGCACAGCTTGCTTTACCTGAGAACTTACGGCCCAGGCCGAATCGCGCCGGTTCCTATCGCTTGCCAGGACCAATGGGGCAGGGCCGGGGGAAGATGCGTTGCGCGCCGTTGGGAGCGCGGCGCTCAGGTGCGCTCGGCCGCCGCCACCGGGGCGGGCGCCGCCGGGCTGGCGGGCTCGGCCGGCGCCATGCCGAGCGCGATCTGGTTTTTGCCGGCCCGCTTGGCCTGGTAGAGCCGCTGGTC
>DASWWB010000805.1:0-5070 GCA_036406115.1 Herpetosiphonaceae bacterium | reverse complement strand
ACCCGCGCCGCCGGCCCTGGCCCTCGCCAGCCAGCCCGGCGCGGCCGAGCCGCCGCCTCAGCCCGCACCAGCGCCGGATGCTCCGAGCCAGCCGGTCGCGCCTGAGCCGCCGGCAGCGCCGACCCAATCGATCGCCGCGCTGGAAGCCCCCCCCGCCGCCGCCAGCCAATCGGCAGCGCCTGAGCCGCCGGCAGCGCCGACCCAATCAATTCCCGCGCCGGAAGCCGTCCCCGCCGCCGCCAGCCAATCGGCTGCGCCTGAGCCGCCGGTGAGCGCGAAGCCTGCCGCCGGCCGTCTGTCGGCTTCGGCGCTGGTGGCGGCAGGGGCCGCCCCGAAGCCGACAGCCCATCAGGCCGAGGGTGCGGCGCCGCCAAGCGAATCGCCGTCAGCTGCTCCGGCGCCCGCAGCCGCCGGCTCGCTGGCCGGCTCGTTCATCGACGCCGCCGCCGCAATGGCGCGCGGGCTCAAAGCGTCGGCTTCGGCCGCCGACCCATCAGCGACATCGGCTTCGTCCCGGCGCGGCAAGCGCCGGGGACGCAAGCGCTAGCTAGAGAAGCGAGGTGAGCCATGGCTCGCAAACGACGCGCCGTCAAATCCCAGCCGATCAAGCCCTGGCAGATTCTCCTGCTGGTGCTGGCGATCGGGGCGGGCTATCTGTATGAGCAGGGGTTTTTCGACCGCTGGCTGAAGGACACCGATTGGGCCCGCAATCCGACCGCGACCCCGGGCTCGCCCCAGAGCCCCGGCACCGGCGGCGCGCCCGGCCCGGAGGTCGACGTGCCCCGCGCCTACGTGACCGCCGGCGAGTGGTACCAGGTCTATTTCACCCGCCCGGACTATCCTGAGAAGGCGGCCAACCGCACCGGCGGCGTCGACGCGGCAGTGATCGCCGACATCGACGCCGCCCAGTCCTCGGTGCGGATCGCCGTCTTCGAGTTCGATGTGCCGGCGCTGACCGACGCCCTGCTCCGGGCCAAGAAACGCGGCCTGACGGTCGAGATGGTGGTCGACGCCGATAATCTTGAGGCGGCCCAGGGCGCCGAGGAGATGGGCAGGATCGAAGCCGCCAAGATTCCCGTCACCTACGACGAGCGCACGGCCTTTATGCACAACAAAATTGTCTTGATCGACGATAAGGTTGTCTGGGCCGGCTCGATGAACCTAAAGCAGACTGAAATTTATCGAAACAACAATAATTTCCTCCGCATCGGCGTGCCCCAGCTGGTGGACAACTACCGCCAGCGTTTCGCCGACCTGTTTGCCGGGCGCATGGGCGGCAACGCTCCTGCGAACACGCCCAACCCGGTGATCAAGCTCGACGGCGGCGTGGTGATCGAGAACTATTTTTCGCCCTCCGACGGCGCGCGGGCCCATCTGCTGCGCTACTTGGCGGGCGCCAAAAAGTCGGTGCGCATGCTGGCCTTCTCGTTCACCGACGACGCGACCGCCGAGCAGCTGGTCGCGCTGCACAAGGCCGGCGTCGATGTGCAGGTCGTGATGGAGGCCCGCTCCGAGACCGGCACCGGCTCGGAGTTCGGGGTGCTGCAAAAGGCCGGCATCAACATTCTGGCCGACGGCAATTGCTACATTCAGCACAACAAGGTCTTTATCATCGATGAGCGGACCGTGGTGACCGGCTCCTACAATTTCACCGGGGCCGCCGAGGACAGCAACGACGAGAACATGCTGATCATCACCGATCCCAACCTGGCCAAAACCTACCTTGAAAACTTCGATCGCATCCAGCAGCAGGCGATCAATCCGACCCGCTGCGGCGGCAGCTAGGCGGTGCCGCGCCATATCCTGAACGTCATCCAGCGCTACTACCCCTACCTCGGCGGCTCCGAGCAGGTCTGCCAGGTCATCGCCGAGCGGCTGGCCGCCGAGGGCCACCAGGTCAGCGTCTGGACCAGCGACGCCTGGGATCTCGATCATTTCTGGGCGGCCGGCCGCCGCGTCATCGAGACGCCGGCCGAAACCCACAATGGCGTGGCGATCCGGCGCTTCCCGGTGCGGCGCGCGCCCGGCCCGCCGCTCGTGCATCCCATCCTGCGCCGGCTGATGGTCGAGCTGGGCCGGGTGCCGGGCACGGCCGGTCTGCTGACAGCCCTGGCCCAGATCACGCCGCGGCTGCCGGGCCTGGCGCCGGCCCTCGCCGCCAGCAGCGAGCCGATCGATCTCATTCACAGCGCCAACATCACCCTCGATTTCACGATCATCCCGGCGCTGCGCTTCGCCAGGGCGCGCGGCATCCCGCACGTCCTGACGCCCTACGTCCACCTGGGCGAGCCAGGCGACGAATCCCTGGTGCGCTACTACAGCATGCGCCACCACATCGAGCTGATGCGGCGGAGCGATCGGGTCCTCGTGCAGACAGGCTTGGAGGAGGATTTCCTGGCGGCGCGCGGCGTGCCCCGGGCGATCATGCGGCGGGTCGGCGTGGGCGTCGAGCCTGATGAGCTGGCGGGCGGCGACGCGGCCCGCTTCCGCGAGGAGACGGGCATCGCCGCGCCGTTCGTCCTGTCGATCAGCACGCTGGCCCGCGACAAGGGCACGCTGGACCTGATCGAAGCCATGCGGCGGCTGTGGGCCGCCGGCCGCCCCGAGGACCTGGTGCTGATCGGCACGCCGATGGCCCAGTTCGAGGCCGCCTACGCCGCCCTGCCCGCCGAGACGCGCCGGCGGGTCCACGTGTTCGCCCGTGCGCCGCAGGAGCGCAAGCGCGACGCCCTGGCCGCCGCCAGCCTGTTCGCCATGCCCTCGCGCACCGACTCCTTCGGCATCGTCTACCTGGAGGCCTGGCTCTACGGCCTGCCGGTGATCGGCGCACGGGCCGGCGGCGTGCCCGATGTGATCCGCGACGGGGAGACGGGCTGGCTGGTGCCGTTCGCAGCGCCCGCCGCCCTGGCCGGCAGGATCGGCTGGCTGCTCGACAATCCCGGGCGGGCCGCGGCGATGGGCGCCGCCGGCCGCGAGCGCGTGCTGCGCGAATTGACGTGGAGCCGGGTGTATGCCAAACTGCGGGCGGTCTACGCCGAATTGATTGATCTGGATTGAAGGAGCCGCCCATGCCCGAACGCCAAACCGGAACCTTCGTCGGCGCCGCCGACACCGGGATCTTCTACCAGCGCTGGACGCCCCCAAACCCCGAGGCCACGGCGATCGTGGTCCACGGCTACGCCGAGCACTCCGGCCGCTACGCCCACGTCGCCGACGCGCTCGTCCGGCGCGGCTATGATGTCTGGGCGCTGGACCACCGCGGCCATGGGCGCTCGGAAGGCGTCCGCGCCCACGTCGACCGCTTCCAGCAGTACGTCGACGACTTCGCCTCGTTCGTGGAGCTGGTGCGCCGGGCGCGCCCGGCCGGGCCGCTGTTCATCGTCGCCCACAGCATGGGCGCGCTGATCGCCACGCTCTACGCCTTCGACCACCAGGACAAGCTCGACGGCCTGGCCCTGACCGGCCCCGCCTACAACGTCGAGAACGGCGCCCCGCCGATCCTGCTGGCGCTCTCGGCGGTGGTCAGCGCCATCGCGCCCAAGCTGGCGGTTGGCCCGTTCGACAACACCGGCATTTCGCGCGACCCGGCGGTGGTCGAGGCCTCCAACAATGATCCGCTGGTCTATCACGGCAAGCTGCGCGCCCGGCTGGGCCGCGAGTTCCTGCTCGCCTCCCGCTCGGTGCTGGGCCGCGCGCCGAGCCTCAAGCTGCCGGTGCTGGTCATCCAGGGCGAGGCCGACCGGATCATCAACCCCGACGGCGCCCGGACCGTCTTCCCGGCCTTCGGATCGGCGGACAAGACCGTCAAATATTATCCGCAGTGCTTCCATGAGGTGCTCAACGAGCCGGAGCAGGATGAGATCATCGCCTTGATCGGGGATTGGTTGGATAAGCGGCGGGGCGCCCTGGCGGCTAGCGCAGCGACGTGACCCGCCGCTGCTCCATCAGCCTGGTCAGCTCGGGGAAGCTCAGCGGCTTGCTGATGACATAATCGGCGCCGGGGTAGCGGCTGCCGGCGTGGGGCAGGTGCGAGAGCACGACGATGGTGGTCTGGGGCGAGCCGCGGCGGACGGAGCCGATCAGATCGTGGATCGGCGCGCCGGTGATGTGTGCGTCCAGCAGGACATAATCGAACAGGACCGCGTCCAGGAAGTTGCGGGTGCGGGCCACGTCCTCCGCCGGCCAGACATAGCGGTAGCCCAGCGAGTGGAACATCGAGATAGTGAAGTCCCGCGCCTGGCGGATCGGATCAACGACAAGTATCGACGGCGGCATACGTCCTCGCGCGGCTGAAATCTGCTCGCTCTAGTGTAGCAGATTTCAGCCGCGCGTACTAGGTCGGGTAGTACCTCCCGGCGCTCAGGGCCGCAGTGTCAGTGGCAGATAGGCCCGGTGCTGCCTGGCGAAGATCAGGAAGCCGGCGTAGGCTGACGCGCCGGCCTGATCGGTGGCCCTGACGCTGATGGCATACACGCCGGCGTCGGCGAAGGTTGGCGTGCCGCTGAAGGTCCTGCTGGCCGGATCGAACGCCAGCCAGCCCGGCAGCGGCTCGCCCCCGACCAGCGTCGCGGTGTAGACGTGCTGGTCGCCCGGGTCGGCGTCGGAGAAGACCCCGGCCGAGAAGGTGAAGCTGAGCGGCTTATTGACGATGACGCTCGGGTCGGGGATGAACTGGACGACGTAGGGCGGGTCGTTGGTGTTGTCGATGATGAGCGTGAAGATATCGCTGGCGCTGGCGCCGGCCTGGTCGGTGGCGGTGATGCGGATGTCAATCGTCCCCGGGCTGTAGAACGTGCCGCTGAGCGTGGTGGCGGCAGGATCGAAGGTAACTCCGGACGGCAGCGGGCCCCCGCTTGGCGTCGTGGCGCTGAGCCTGAGCCTGTCATTGGGATCAGGGTCGGCAAACGTCGTGATCGGGATCGTGATGACGAACGGCACCGCCTCCGTCACGTGCTGGTCGGGCAGGGGAACGGCGACGGTCGGCGGGTTGTTGCCGCCGCGGTCGGGGGCGATGCGGCCGGGCGGCGCCGCGTCCGGCAGATGCCCCGGCGGGCCGTGGCTGGCGCGGGC
>DASWWB010000804.1:0-6657 GCA_036406115.1 Herpetosiphonaceae bacterium | reverse complement strand
CGTCCAGCCCGGCGCCGGGGTCCAGGTGGCCGAGCGGGCGTCGTCCCACTGCCAGGCGCCGGGCAGCGGCGGCTCGACGCGCAGCGCCTGCTCGACGCTGGCGCGGTCCATGGGCTCGGAGAAGATCAGGCGCAAGGGCGTGCGGGGCAGGACGTTGGCGGCGCCGTCGGCGGGCATGCTCCACTCCAGCCGCGGCGGGCCGATCAGCCCGAGGCGGGGCGCCAGCAGCAGCGCCAGCGCGAGCACGGCCGCCCCGGCCGCCCCGGCCAGCAGCAGCCAGTTCCACCAGCGCGCAAGCTGGCGCAAGAGCCTCATTGCCCTGCCCCGCAGCGTGGATGCATAAGCCCCTTTCTCGTGAGGGTGCGCGTCAGCCGGCGGATTGGCCCGCGCCGGGCCGGGTCTTCTCGTCGCCGATCCACTCCTGGCTGCCGTCCGCCCAGTGTTCGCGCTTCCAGATCGGCGCCCGCGCTTTGATCTCGTCCATGATAAAGGCGCCGGCGTCGAACGAGGCCTGGCGGTGCGGCGCGGCGACCACCACCAGCACGGCGGTCTCGCCGATCGCCAGCCGGCCGGTGCGGTGATGGATGGCCACCTTGCCGATCGCGAAGCGGCGCCCGGCGTCGGCGGCGATCTCCGCCAGCACCGCCACCGCCATCTCGGCGTAGGCCTCGTACTCCAGATGATCGGTGGCCCGGCCGCCGAAGTTGTCGCGCGCCACCCCGGCGAAGGTCATGATCGCGCCGCAGGACGGGTCGCTGACCAAGCTGACCAGCGGCGCCGGCTCCAGCGGCTCGGCGGTGACGGCGAACAGCGCGGTTTCCATCTCGCCCCCTAGCCGCCGCTGACCGGCGGGATAAACGCCAGCTCGTCGCCGTCGGCCAGCGGGCTGGCGGGGCTGGCGTAGGCGCGATTGACGGCGCAGCTGACCGTGTCCGCCGCCGGCAGCGCCGGGAAGCGCAGCGCCAGCTCGGCCCAGGCGTCGGCGACCGTCGCGGCGGGCGGCAGCGCCAGGCTCAGCTCGCCGGCGCCGGCGGTTTCGCGCAGGCCGGCGAACAGGCGCACCGTGACGCCGATCATGCCGCCGCTCCCGGGATCTCGCGGACCGGCACGCCCGCCCCGGCCAGGTGGCGCTTGACGTCGGCCACGCTGTAGGCGCCGAAGTGGAAGATCGAGGCCGCCAGCACGGCGTCGGCCTTGCCGTCGCGCAGGGCGCTGACCAGGTGGGCCGGCTCGCCGGCGCCGCCCGAGGCGATCACCGGCACGCCGACCCGCTCCGAGATTTGCCGCAGCAGCTCCAGGTCGTAGCCGGCGCCGGTGCCGTCAGCGTCCATGCTGTTGATCACCAGCTCGCCGGCGCCCAGGGCCACGCCGCGCTCGGCCCACGCGATGGCGTCGAGGCCGGTCGGGCGCGGGTCGCGGCCGGTGTGGGTGAAGACATGCCAGCGCGGCTCCTCGCCAGGCTCGCTGACCCGCCGCGCGTCCATCGACAGGACCACGCACTGCGAGCCGAAGCGCCGGGCGCCCTCGGCGATCAGCTCCGGGTTCTGGACGGCGGCGGTGTTGATCGAGATCTTGTCGGCGCCGGCCCGCAGCATGCGGTACATATCGTCGGCGGAGCGGATGCCGCCGCCCACGGTCAGCGGGATGAAGACCTGGCGCGCGACTTGTTCCACCACCTCGACCATAATGTTGCGCTCGTCCGACGAGGCCGTGATGTCGTAAAAGACCAGCTCGTCGGCGCCGGCGGCGTCGTAGTGCGCGGCCAGGGCCACCGGGTCGCCCGCGTCGCGGTGGTTGACGAAGCTGACGCCCTTGACGACCCGGCCGGCCTTGACGTCAAGGCAGGGAATGATTCGTCGCGTCAGCATCAGACATCCCCGCCCTTTTCCAGGATCTCGGACTGGGCCTGGTTGAGGCGCTGCTGGATCACATGCATCACCTCGTTGAGGGTCTGGGTTTCGCGGCGCTCGAAATCCTGCATGCGGCTGAGATGGCTGATCTGCACATCTTCGAGGCGGTTCTGGGTGCGGCTGAGCTTGGCCTCGTGCTCGCGGGTCCAGGCGTCGAGCCGCTCCAGCCAGGAGCTGAGCTGGCGCAGGTGGGTCTCGTCGTTGATCCGCAGCTCGTCGAGCTGTTCGTTCTGCTGGCCGCGCAGCTCCTCCAGCCGCTCCTGGTTCATCAGGAAGCGCTCGGTGCTGACGCGCTCGATGCGCTTCAGCTCGGCGACGATGTCGGGCAGTTGCTGGCTGATCAGATCGATCTGGTCCGGCAGCATCACGATTTGGGCGTCGAAGCCTTGCTGGCGCTCGTCGAGCCGCTCCAGCCGCGAGCGCAGCTCGGCGATATTGGCGGCCACGTCGGTGACCATCTGCTGGGCCTCGACCGCCTGGCGCCGGATGCTCTGCTTTTCGATCTGGACCTCTTCGCTGACCTTGCGCACATCGAGCATGACCTGGGCGTCGGCCTCGCGCAGGCCGTCGAGCTGGACGCTGAGCATGCGGTACTGGTCGGTCGTCTCGCGCAGCCGGGAGTCGAACTCCTGGAGCCGCTGCTCGATGATCTCGACCCGGGCGTACCAGCTTTGGGCGGTCTGGGCGTCCTGCTTGCGGTGCTCGGCCTGCTGGGCGACATTGAGCTGGAGATCGCGCAGCGGCTTGATGCCGTCGTCGATCTTGACCGAGCTGTTGGCGATCTCTTTGCGCAGGGTGGTCAGCTCGCGGCGGTAGCTTTCGATCGTCTGGAGCTGCTCCTGGGTCTGTCGCTCCAGCATGCCTTGCATCTGGGCGACCAGGGCCTCGGATTTGCGGGACTGCTCCATGGCCCAGGCGTATTTGCCGTTGGTGTCCTTGAGCTGGCGGCGCAGCTCGTCGATCTGGGACTGGAGATAGACCAGCTGCGACTGCTCTTGGGCGCGCAGCCGCTCCTCCTCGTATTTGGCGGTCAAATCTTGCTTGGAGAGTGACATACCTATCCTTGCTGCGGGCGCGCCGCGCCGGGCGCACGCTTGGTGGCGGCGAGAGCGGCCGCCAGGTCAATGTGGCCGGTGTAGAGCGCGGTGCCGATGATCGCGCCGGCGATGCCGCGGTCCGCCAGGATCGCCAGCTGGTCGACGCTGGCGATGCCGCCCGAGGCGATGATCGCCGGGCCGCCGGGGCGGACGAGAGCGGCGGTCTGCTCGACGTTGGGCGCCGACAGCGTGCCGTCGCGGCTGATATCGGTGTAGACGATCCGGGCCACGCCCAGCGCCGCCATGCGCTCGGCCAGCTCGATGGCCGGGACGCCGCCGCTGGCCAGCCAGCCCTCGGTCGCCACCACGCCGTCGCGGGCGTCGATGCCGACAGTGATTGCGTCGCCGTGGCTGGCGACCAGCCGCTCGATCAGCTCGGGCTGATGGACCGCCGCCGTGCCGAGGATGACGTGCTGGACGCCGGTCGCCATGGCCGCCGCCACCGCCGCCTCGTCGCGCAGGCCGCCGCCGAACTGGACCGGGATAGCGAGCGCCGCGACAATCCGCCGCACGACCTCGGTCTGGGTCGGCGCGCCGGCCTTGGCGCCGTCGAGATCGACGACATGGAGGCGCTGGGCGCCGGCCGCCTGCCAGCGCAAGGCCATGGCGACAGGATCGTCGCCGTAGACGGTGGTCTGATTGAAATCGCCCTGGACCAGGCGCACGCAGCGGCCGTCGCGCAGGTCAATCGCCGGGATCAGCTCCATGCCGCCACCTGCCCGACCCAGTTGCGCAGCAGCTGGAGCCCCCACTGGCCGCTTTTCTCGGGGTGGAACTGGACCGCCGCCACGTTGTCGCGGGCGATCGCGCTGGGGAAGCGCACGCCGTACTCGGTGTGGCCGGCGCCCAGCCCGCCGTCCGGCGTGTCAAGATAGTAGGAGTGGACGAAATAGAACTCGGCGCCGCTCGGGATGTCGGCGAACAGCGGATGGCCGTCGTGGCTGACCTGGTTCCAGCCGATCTGCGGCACTTTGAGCCCGCCCTCGAAGCGGCGGATCACGCCCGGCACGATCCCCAGGCAGGGATGCTCGCCGAACTCCTCGCTGCGCTCCGCCAGCACCTGCATGCCGACGCAGATGCCGAGGAACGGCGCGCCCCTGCCGACCGCCTCGCGGATGGCGGCGTCCATGCCCAGCTCGCCCAGCGAGCGCATCGTGTCGGCGGTCGCGCCGACCCCGGGCAGCACCACCGCGCCGGCCCGGCGCACGGCGGCCGGGTCGTCGGTGACCTCCAGGCTGGCGCCGACATACTCCAGCGCCCGCACCGCGTTCGGCAGGTTGCCGGCGCCGTAATTGATCACTGCTATTTTGGTCATGCGAAATCCTTCTCGGGCCGCTCAGGCGGATTGCAGCAGCGGGTGCTGGGCCGTGAGCTGGTTGATCAGGGGCGAGACATCCGGCTCCGCCCGCATCCCGGCGTCAAAGCTGGCCTGGGCGGGCAGCCCGGCCCAAACCGCGAGCGTCGCCAGCGTGCTGTCCGCCAGCGCCTGGAGATTGTAGCCGCCCTCCAGCACGCCGATCAGCCTGCCGCCGCAGCACTCGGCGGCTAAATTATACACGATGGCGGCCAGGTTCGCGTATCCGGCGGTCGAGACGGCGAGGATGCCCAACGGGTCGTGCAGATGGGCGTCGTAGCCGGCCGAAATGATGATCAGCTCCGGCTTGAAGCGCCGCACCGCCGGGACAATCGCCTCGCTGAAGACGCGGTGCAGCCCCAGATCCCCGGTGTAGGCGCCCAGCGGCAGGTTGAGGGTGGCGCCCAGCCCGGCCCGGCCGCCCATCTCGCGCCAGTGGCCGGTGCCGGGGTAGAGCGGCCAGCCGTGGGTCGAGACATACAGCACATCCGGGTCGTCGACGAAGCAATCCTGGGTGCCGTTGCCATGGTGAACATCCCAGTCGATGATCGCGATCCGCCGCACGCCGTGGGCGGCCTGGGCGAAGCGGGCCGCCACCGCGACATTGTTGAACAGGCAGAAGCCCATCGCCTCGCCGGGCGTGGCGTGGTGGCCTGGCGGGCGCACCAGGGCGAAGGCTTGGTTGGCGGCGCCGCTCAGCACGCTGTTCGCCGCCGCCATCGCCTGTCCCGCCGCCCAGCGCGCGCAGGCGACGGAGTCCGGCAGCACGTAGGTGTCGGGCGTCAGCCACTCGCCGCCCGTCGCCGCGATCCGCTCCAGGCGCCGCAGCAGCGCGGGCTGATGGACGCGGCAGATATCCTCGTCGCTGGCCGGCGCGCCCTCGGCCCGCTCCAGCGCCGCGCTCAGCTCGGGCGCTTGGCCCAGCGCCGCCAGGATCGCGTCCAGCCGCGCCGCATGCTCGGGATGCGACGGCTCGTCATGCAGTTTGTGGTGATCGGAGGTGAATAGCGCTAAAGTCATCGCGTCCTCGCCTAAGCCCATCCGCCCCCAGCGTACCCGCTTCCGCCCGCGCCGTCAAACCGGCGCCGCTGCGGTCCGCTGCCATGTGGGCTGAGTGCTTCGGAGCCAGGTTTACGCCACGACGAACACGCCACCCGCCGCTACCAGGACCGGGGCGCGCTGGCGGTTAATGGATGGGGATTGTCTGTCAAGCATGATTGGTATGGCGCCGTTGACGCGAATCGTGATGTTGCTGGCGATCTTGATGGGGTTGCGCGGCGGACGATCCGCCCGCCGCGCAAGGTCGCGGATTAGCGACTGGTGAGGGGAAGGTAGGTGTGAGTGAAGAATGTCTTGCTGAACTGCGATGAGCTGCGGCTTGGGTTCGCGCCGTTTGTTTGGATCGCTAGGAAATTGAGCGAGGGCGGATTGGCGGGAATTTGGACGTTTGCGGTCCAGTTGCCGTTGGTCGTGGAGGTTGATCCGACAAACTTCACGCCCTCCTGATCGACATCGACGGTATCACCGAGATAAATATCGATCGTGACACTTAGCGTCGTCGTGCCCTTGATCTGGTAGGTGTTCGGCCCGGTCTTTGTCGCTTGCAGGATCTGCGGCGCGGCAGGGGCGCCCGAAGCCTTGAAGATGGCGGCTCTGTCATTGCTGTTGGTTGAAATTTCACGCCAGGTGTTGAAGGAGCTTTCGAGATCCTCATAGATGCCGTAGCCGCTATTTGCGATCCCCGATCGCACAAGGCTGTCGGCGATATGCGCGCGGTACAGCTGATTTCGATCAGCATTGATCAACTCGACGCCCTTGGCGTTGAAGCGCAGCGAGTTCGCGTTGATGAAATTGGCCTCGGAGTTCACAAGCTGGATGCCCGCCTCGGTGTTGTACCAGATGAAGTTGGCTTCCGCAGCGACCGGCAGCGGCGCTTGGCTGCCGCGCGGTCCGATGATATTGCCGTTGGCTCCGCTCAACTTGATGCCGGATCGCCGATTGGGGATGCCTCGCGTGCCATCTGCGGACGAGAAGCCGATGTCATTGAACAAAACGGTGTTGCCGTCTGCTTCGTCAATCATGACGCCGTTGCCTGTGTTCCCTGCGATCAAGTTGCCGTCGGTTCGCAGCAAGCCGCCGATGCTGTTCTGGCTGGCGTCGCCGCTGATATAGATGCCGTTGCTCGTGGTTTCCGTGGCGTTGCCGTTAGGTTGCGCCGTGCGGCCGTCCCTGGCAACGCCGATATAGTTCGCGGCCACCTGATTCCCTGTCGACTGTGCGCCGGTGATGGCGATGC
>DASWWB010000803.1:0-1695 GCA_036406115.1 Herpetosiphonaceae bacterium | reverse complement strand
GCTCGGACGCCGCCCCGATCGCCGCCAGCTTGCGCTCGACCGCCTCGGCGCGCCGGCCGTCGACCAGCCCCAGGCCGGCGGCCAGCGGCGTCAGGCGCAGATCGGCGTTGTCGCCGCGCAGGACCAGGCGGTGCTCGGCGCGCGAGGTGAACATGCGGTAGGGCTCGCGGATCTCCTTGGTCACCAGATCGTCGATCATCACGCCGATGTAGGCCTGGTCGCGGCGCAGGATGAAGGGCGGGCGGCCCCGGACCCGGAGCGCGGCGTTGGCGCCGGCCATCAGCCCCTGGGCGCCGGCCTCCTCGTAGCCGGTCGTGCCGTTGATCTGGCCGGCCAGGAACAGGCCCGGCAGCCGCTTGGACTCCAGGGCGGCGGTGATCTCGCCCGTAGCCACAGCGTCGTACTCGATGGCGTAGCCAACGCGCATCAGCTCGACGTTGCGCAGCGCCGGAATGGCCCGCAGCATGCGCCACTGCACGTCCTCCGGCAGCGAGGTGTTGCAGCCCTGGACGTACATCTCCAGCGTCTCCCAGCCCTCCGGCTCCAGGAAAAAGCCGTGCGACTCCTTGTCGGCGAAGCGGACAATCTTGTCCTCGATCGACGGGCAGTAGCGCGGCCCGACGCCCTCAATGACGCCGCTGAACATCGGCGCCCGGTGCAGATTGTCGCGGATGAGCTGATGGAACTCCGGCGTGGTATGGACGTGGTAGCAGGGCAGCTGGGGGCGCCAGCCGTCGAGCATCGGCTCGGGGTAGACCGGATGCGGCGGGCCGCCGTACGCGATGGACGGAAAGCTGCCGTCGTATGAAAAGGAGAACGTCAGCGGCGTCGGCGAGCCGGGCTGGACCTGGAGGCCGGCGAAATCGACGGTGCGGGCGTCGATCCGCGGCGGCGTGCCGGTCTTGAGCCGGACCAGGGGGAAGCCGAGCGCCGAGAGATCCTCGCCCAGCGCCTGGGCCGGCTGCTCGCCCATCCGCCCCGCCGGCACAATCGACTCGCCGGTGATCGCCCGCCCGCGCAGAAAGGTGCCGGCGGTCAGGACCAAGGAGCGGGCCTCGTAGCGCCAGCCGGTCTGGGTGATGGCGGCGAAGCGCGCGCCGGCGCCGCTCCCGTCCAGCGGCACGATCTTCTCGACCAGCGCCTGCTTGAGATCGAGGTTCGGCTGGCTTTCGAGGAATTCCTTCATCACCTTGGCGTAGAGGCGTTTGTCGCACTGGGCGCGCAGCGACTGGACCGCCGGCCCCTTGCTCTCGTTGAGCATGCGGATCTGGATGGCCGTGCGGTCGGTGACCAGGCCCATCGCCCCGCCCAGCGCGTCGATCTCGCGCACCAGGTGGCCCTTGGCCGGGCCGCCGATCGAGGGGTTGCACGACATATGAGCCAGCTTGTCAAGGTCAATCGTCAGCAGCAGCGCGCGGGCGCCCAGCCGGGCCGCCGCCAGCGCCGCCTCGCAGCCGGCATGGCCGCCGCCGATCACAATCACATCGTAGAGGGTGTCCATTGGCATTGTCTCGATTGCTAGAGGTTAAGTCCGCCTTGTAGCGTACGGCGGGTGGTATGTTCTGTCAAGTTGGGGGCAGGGGTCAGGGGTCAGGCCGAAGGGGGCGACTGGCGGGCGCCACCGACATTGAAGGTCGCCGCCAATCAATCCCCGATCCCCGATCCCCGATCCCCGATCCCCGATCCCCGATCCCC
>DASWWB010000802.1:0-1931 GCA_036406115.1 Herpetosiphonaceae bacterium | reverse complement strand
CGGGTACGCACCCGCAACTGCCCAGGGGGCGCCCGCCCCAGCGGGTGCCGCCCCCGCCTGCTCCGGCCGCGTCGAACGGCCGACCAAAATCGTGATCGATTGCCAGCCCGGCTTCGCGACCGGCCAGGATCAGATCGAGGTCTACCGGCGCGCCCCCGCCGCCGGCGCTGATTGGGAGCAGGCGCTCAGCTACGAGGACGCCGTCTGGATCTACAAGCGCGGGGCCGACGCCGCCCTGATCATCGATTTCACCAGCGCCGGCGGCACGGTCACCGCCAAGCTCTACGATGACCAGACCGGCGACGCTCGTGTCGCCCATCAGGTCAACGGCGATACGGTCGTGATCACCGAGTCGCCCAACCCGACCGTCACGGCGACCGCCGAGGGCGGCTGGTGGCTGCCGGACGGCAAGGTCAACTACAATCTCGACCTGACGATCGACGGCTCGCTGCAGGCGACAGTCGAGACGCTTTACCTGAATCTGATCAAAAACGACGGCAAAACCGACTACGACATCCACGTCCGCGATCCCAATCGCAACGGCCACCCCGACTACGAGTGGCGCCAGGTCTATCCCGGCCTGAGCGAGGACGATGGGTTTTATCACACCACGCTCATGGCCAACACCGCCGACGACGAGCTGCCGACCCAGGACTCGCTGTTCTGGCCGTTCGTCGGCAGCGGCGACTACGGCGTGGTCAAGAATTACCGCCGCTCGCCGCCGCCGCTGAAGATCGATTGGCAGCGCGCCAGATTCGAGCTGGTGTCGGAGTTTGTCGCCTCGCGCACGTCGCCCTCCAATTTTTTCATCTATTCGATCATCCGCATCGAAAACGGCAAGCTTAACGACACCAACTTCGAGAGCCCCTTCGCCTTTTACTCGCTGGGCGGGCCGAACCAGGACCGAGGCTTCCCCGACCTGACCATCCGCACGGTCTACTACCCGGCGGGCAACGTGCGCAAGGACGTGCCGATCCAGCAGATCGACTGGACGTGGCGCCACAACGACAGCGGCGCGCAGGCCGGGCCCAACTGGGACTACCGGATCGGGCTTTTCGGCCGCAACGAGTTCGTCGGCCAGGTCGATTTCCAAGAGTTCTCGGTCAAGATCACGCCCTACGACAAACTGCCGGCCTGGGTGGTGGGCAACCGCTGGGATTACGCCTCGTTCGTGGCCCGCGAGCGCCCCGAATACCTGACAACCGAGCACATCTACGAGTGGTCCACGCTGGAGGGCGTGGTGGTCGACTACGATCTGCCGGTCACCTCGACCGAGCGGGTGGTGAAAGAGTCGATCGCCGCGCTGCCGGACTACGTGCGCGGCGAGCATGCCCAGGACATCAGCAAGTTCTACCGCAAGATCGGCGTCGGGCTGCGGGGCGAGTTCACGCCGCGGCTCGACGCCCAGCCCTACGTCTACATTTCGCCGGTCGACGCCAAGCTGCACCTGCGCGGCGCGGCCCAGGGCGTGTGGACGCTCGACCCGCGGACCACGATCACCGTCGCCAACCGCGACGGCGACGGCTACCTCGACGAGTGGCGCTACCAGCGCCTGCCCAGCCCCGGCGCCCCGCTGACCGTCACCCGCCAGCTCAACATCGCGCCGGGCTTTGTGCTCTACGGCGACGACGGGCAGGTCGTGCTGCGGCGGGCGACGGTCGCGCCCAGCACCCACGAGACCCTGCCGCCGATCACCAATGCCGAGTGGGCGGCGCTGGGCGCGGAGCTTGAGCGGGCGGCCGGCGAGCTGCTGGCGCCCGATGATCTGCTGGGCATGGCCCGCCGCTTCGCCGGCCAGGAGCAGCGGATCGACGGCGCGCGGCTGCGCGGCTACCGGGCGCTGCCGGGCGGCGGCTTCCGCTTCGTGCTGGAGCTGGACGCGGGCTACGCCTCCAGCGGCGGCGCGCTGCTGGGCCTGGCCGGCCTGGCGC
>DASWWB010000801.1:0-13079 GCA_036406115.1 Herpetosiphonaceae bacterium | reverse complement strand
GATGAAATCGCCGAGCTGCGCATGGCGGACATAGGGGATGGGCTGGCGGTCGCGGGCGAGGCGGTAGCGGGTGTAGGTTTCGTAGGCCTTGACCCAGGCCGGGTCGCAGTGCGAGTAGGTCAGCTCGTCGCGCAAGGTTTGCGCCCGGGCCTCGTCGTTGCGGATGTCCGCCCAGACGAGATCGCGCAGCAGCCCGGCGCAGCGGGCGATCGGGATCTTGGGGAGGCCGAAATCTTTCCCCACCGGCGCCGAGCCGATCTCCTCGGCGGCGACGAACTGGTCCATCAGCGATTCGCCGGGCTCCATCGAGCGCGGGATGACGGCGTCGTCGGGCGGATTCAATTCGATCTCGCGAATCGCCGATTGCATCAAGGAGAGCAGGGGATTGTGAAACGCCGTCTGCGAGCGCGCCGGGGTCATGGCACATCCTCCAACACTGCGGCGCGCGGGGCGGGCTTGGCGCGCCGCCCCACTCTATCACAGCGCGCCGGGCCCATCAAGCCTCCCGGCGCGTCAGACCGGCGGCCATGAGGCCTCGTCGGTGGTCAGGATGAAGCGGGGGATGGCGGCGTCGAACGGGCTGGTCTCGCGGCTGGTGAAATGGTACGCGCCCTCCATCGAGCCGTTGGGGGATTTGAGGATGCAGAAGCTGTGATACTCGTGGACCGCGCCCGGCGCCAGCACCGGCTGCTCGCCGACCACGCCGTCGCCGGCGACCTCGTGCTGCTCGCCGATCGAGTCGCGGATCAGCCAGCGGCGCGAGATCAGCTGGACGGTATGGCGGCCGATATTCTCGATCCGCACGAAATAGGCGAAGACGTAGGTCGCGCGCTGGGGCTGCGACTGATCGATCAGATAGCGGGGCCGGACCGTGATCCGGATTCCGTTGGTCTCCTGGTAGTAAAACGGCTTGACAAGCATACGAACGCACCACCTCGCTTGAAAATAGCACAACGGCGCGGGAGCCCGGCGGGTCCCGGCCCGCCCCAATGATACGGCATGCCGCGCCGCGCGCCGCTAATCGGTGGGCGCCACCAGGCCCATCCGCACCGCGTAGCGCACCAGCCCGGCGATATCGTGGATGTCGAGCCGCTCCATGAGCTGCGAGCGATGGGTTTCGACGGTCTTGATGCTGATGCTGAGCCGGTTGGCGATCTCCTGGGTCGAGCGCCCCTCGGCGATCAGCTGGAGGATTTCGCGCTGGCGCGAGGTCAGCTTGTCCATGGGGTGGGCGTCGGCGCCGCGCTCGCCGCCCACCCGCCGGATGTAGTCGGTGACATGCTTCGAGACCGCCGGGCTGAGATAGGTTTCGCCGCGCGCCACCGCGCTGACCGCCAGCGCCAGCTCGGGCGTGCCGGAGTCCTTCAGCAGGTAGCCGGCCGCCCCGGCCCGCAGCGCCTGCCAGACATATTCCTCGTTGGCGTGCATCGAGAGCATGATGATCTTGGTGTTGGGGAACTGCTTCTGGGCGCGGGCCGCCGCCTCCAGCCCGTTGAGGCCGGGCATGGCGATGTCCATCAGGGCCACGTCGGGCTGATGCAATTCGATCATCTGCAAGGCCTCGCGGCCGTCGCCAGCCTCCGCCACGACCTCGATCTGATCGAGCTTTTGCAGCAGCTCGCGCATCCCCGCCCGCACCAGCGCGTGATCCTCCACCAACAAAACGCGAATCGGCGCCATACTCAAAGCTCCTCGCGCTCCGCGCTGGCTCCCAGCGGGAAACGCACATAAATGGACGAGCCCTTGCCCGGCTGCGAGGCGAGGGCGAAATGGCCGCCCAGCAGCGTCGCCCGCTCCTGCATCCCCAGCAGGCCCATGCTGCCGCCCCGCGCCGCCCGCGCCCGCGCTGAGCGCACATCGAAGCCCTTGCCGTTGTCGCGGATCGAGAGCGTCAGCTCGTCGCCCTCCTGATCCAGCACGACTTGCACCAGCGAGGCCTGGGCGTAGCGCATCACATTGGTCAGCGACTCCTGGACGATCCGGAAGCAGGCGGTCGCCACCTCGGCCGGCGGCTCGTCGATCCAGGGCGCGCTGAACTGGGTCTCCAGCCCGGCGCGCTGGGCCTGGCGGTCCAGGTACCAGCGCAACGTGCTGACCAGCCCGAGATCGTCGAGCATCGAGGGCCGCAGCTCTAGCGACAGGCTGCGGATCTGCTGCACCAGCGTCTCCACGATATGGACGCTTTCCTCCAGCCGATGGGCCGACTCAGGCGGCACCGGCCCCTGGTCGATCGCCTGCAAGTTGATCTTGATCGCCGTCAGGGCCTGGCCGATCTCATCGTGCAGCTCGCGGGCCAGGTGGCGGCGCTCGTTCTCCTGGAGCGAGATCAGCCGCCGCGACAGGCTGGCCAGCCGCTCGCCGCCGGAGCGGACCTGCTCGAACAGCCGGGAGTTCTGGATGGCGATCGCCAGCAGATCGGCGACCTCGGCGGCGATGTCGAGGTCGTCGGGGCCCAGGCGCCGGCCGGGCGAGGCCAGGATGCGCAGCACGCCGATCTCCCGGCCCTGGCTGACAATCGACAGCCTGCCGACGCCCTCCTCGGGCGTGGGCGGCGCGTGCGCCGGGCGGCGGGCCAGCAGCCGCTCGGACTGGTCCGACTCGAACACCACCACCTCGGCCTGGTCGCAGGGCACCAGCTGCTCGATATGCTCCAGCGCGGCCTGGGCGATCGCCTCCGGCGAGCGGGCGGCGAGGATGGATTGATCGATCTCGCGCAGGTTGCGCAGGCGGTTGGCGTAGCGCTGCAAGGCCTCCTCGGCCCGCTTGCGCTCGCTGATGTTACGGGCCAGGATCGAGAAGAACTCCGGCGCGCCCGAGGCGTCCTGGTGGGCCATCAGCACCTGGAGCACCGGAATCTCCTGGCCGTCGCGGCTCAGCCACGATAGCTCGCCGCTCCACACGCCGTCGCGCACCGCCGCCGGGAAAATATGATGGTCCAGCAGCGGCCGGACATGCGGCGGGTGGAACTCCACCACCGACATCCCGTCGATCGGCTCGTCGTCGCCAATGCCGAGCAGCAGGCGGGCGGCCCGGTTGAGATAGATCGGCCGGCCCAGCGTGTCGATCATCGCCGCGATCTCAATCGTCGAGTTGAGGATGGCGGCGAAGCGCTCGTTGGCCGCCTCGCTGCGCTTGCGCTGGAGCGCCGCCGCCAGCACATTGGCGACGGCGATGACGAAATGCACGTCCTCGCGGGTGAAGATGCGCTCGCGGCCGCTGTAAACGCCCAGCGTGCCGAACGGCCCGGCATCGCCCTGGATGATCGCGCTGATGCCGCTGACGATGCCGTGGGTCTCCAGCAGCGCCGAGCCCTGGAAGCGGTCCTCGCGGGCCAGGTTTTCAATCACCACCGGCTCGGGCGAGCGCAGGGTGTAGCCGATGTGCGAGCCAGGCGTGACGGTCGTCGTCAGCTTGCCGACCAGGCCGGCGTGCCAGCCCGCGCCGGCCCGCAGCCAGGCCGCGCCGCCGCCCGGCATCAGCTCCAGCACCTTGCAGTAGTCGGCGTCCAGCGCCGATGAGACCAAATCGACGGCGTGGTTCATCAGCATTTCGATCGACGTGCCGGCCAGCGCCCATTGGCCCAACTCGGCCACCAGCTGCTGCTGGGCGACGCGCGACTGCAAGGTTTTTTCCGCCTGCTCGCGGTCGATCGCGATCCCGGCGATGTGGGCCCAGGTCGCCAGCAGGCGCCGCTCCGCAGCCGAGGGGGCGCGGGGCGCCGGCGCGTAGAGCGCGAAGGTGCCCAGCGGCTTGCTGCTGCCGCCGACGATCGGCGCCGACCAGCAGGCCCGCAGGCCATGGCTCAGCGCCAGATCGCGGTAGTCGGCCCACAGCGGGTCGTTGGCGATGTCGGCGGAGATCACCATCTCGCCCGTCGCCGCCGCCGTGCCGCAGGAGCCAACGCCGACGCCGATCTCAACGCCGTCGACCGCTGCGCGGTAGCTCGCCGGCAGCCGGGGGGCCAGGAGATGGGAAAGCCGCGAGCCGCCGGGATCCAGCAGCAGGATGGAGCACAGCATGCCCGGGATCTGTTGCTCGATGTAGGCGGCCAGCGCCGCCAGCACCGCCGCCTGGCCGCCGCCGCGGGCGATCAGCTCCAAGATGCGGTTTTGCTCGGCAACCATCGCCTCGGTCTGCTTCTCGCCGGTGATGTCCTTGGCCGCGCCATAGATCCGCACCGCCCGCCCCGCCGCCGCATCCCAGGCCGGCTGGCTGAAATTGCGCATCCAGCGGATCTCGCCGCCGCGCGCCAGCACCCGGTACTCGCTCACATCGGCGGCGCCGCCCAGCACGGTCCGCATCTGCGCGGCGGCGACGGGCAAATCGTCGGGATGGATGATTCGCGGGCTGACAATGTTGGTGTCGCTGGGATCGTGGCCGGTCAGGCGCGAAAAGGCTTCGGTGATCCACTCCAATTCCAGCCCGCCGCCGGGCCGGACCGCCAGCGAATAGGCGTAGTCCGAGGTCAGCTCCGAGACCGCCCGATAGCGGGCCTCGCTGGCGGCCAGCTCGCCTGCCACCCGCTCGCGCTCGGTGACATCGCGCAGCATCACCGTCAGGACGTAGGCGCCGTCCTGCTCGCTTTTCGAGATCGTGCCCTCGATCGGGAACTCGCGGCCGTCGCGGTGGAGGCCGGGCACGATGCCGCGCTCCAGGCCGTGGCGGATCAGCTCCGGCGCCTCGATGAAGCGCTGGATATGCAGGCGATGGGCCTCGCGCAGCCGCTCCGGGATGACCATCGCCAGCGGCTGGCCCAGCGCCTCGGCGGCGCTCCAGCCGAAAATCTGCTCGGCGGCGGGATTGAACAGGCAGATGCGCTGCTCCTCGTCGATCGAAATGATCGCCTCGTCGGAGAGCTGGACGATCGCCTCCAGCCGCTGCTGGGACATGCGCAGCTCGCGCTCGGCGGCGATCCGCGAGGTCAGGTCGCGGCTGAGGCCGATCAGGCCGCGCTGCGCGCCGTCGGCGCCATAGTAGGGCGTTTTGGTCGAGAGGAAGAAGGTGATCTTGCCATCAAGCTCGATCGGCTCCTCGAAGGTCTGGGGCGCGCCGCCGGCCAGGACCGAGCAATCGCGCTGGCGGATGGACTCGCCGGTGGCGGCGCCGAACAGCTCGCAGTCATCGCAGCCGACAATCTCGGCCGCCGGCCGGCCGATGAAGGCGGCGCCCGCCGGGTTGATCATCTGGTAGCGGCCGTCGGCGTCCTTGAGATAGGCGGGCTCGGGGATGCCGCCGACCAGCGTCTGGAGCAGGGCGTGGCTGCGGGCCAGGTCGGCCTCGGCCTCGGCGCGCTCGGCGGCGGCCTGCTCCAGCTCCGCGACATGGCGCCGCAGCTCCAGCTGGCAAATCACCTGGCGGCTGAGCGCGCCGAGGGCGGCCTGCTGGTCGGGGCGCAGCTCGCGCGGGCGGCGGTCCATCACGCACAGCGTGCCGATCGCCGCGCCATCCGGCGTGAGCAGCGGCGCGCCGGCGTAGAAGCGCAGCCCGCCGGGCGCGCAGACCAACGGATGGCTGGCGAAGCGCTCGTCGGCCTGGGCGTCCGGCACCACGAAGGTCTCGCGCTGCAAGCCGGCGTAGGCGCAGAAGCTGCCGTCGGCGGGGATCGACCGCTCATCGATGCCGAGGGCCGACTTGAACCAGAGCCGGCCGCCGGCCTTGTCGAACAGGCTGATCAGCGCCACCGGCGTCTCGCAGAGCGCGGCGGCCAGGGCGGTCAGATCATCGAAGCACTGCTCATGGGGCGTATCGAGAATTCGGTATTGGTGGAGCGCTGGATCAGGCGCGCCGGCGCCAGGCGGGGATTCGCTCATCGCACATCTTTCCTTGCATTCATGCCTTCAGGATAGCGATTGCACATTACGGCGCCGATAACGGGATGCAAAAAGCCGCTAGACATCGCGTCTAGCGGCTTGGTGGTGGGCCGTGAGGGATTCGAACCCCCAACCCGCTGAGTATGAGTCAGTGGCTCTAACCGTTGAGCTAACGGCCCGCGGCCTCTATCATACCACACCTTTGGCGTTTTGCAGCACCGATGTGACAATCTCAAGCGCCTCGCGGAGCTGGGCGGCCGACACATCGACGTGGGTGACGGCGCGGATCCGGTCGCCGCCGAAGCCGACCATCAGCACGCCGCGCTCGCGCAGGGCCGCCAGGAACGCCTCGGGCGCCATGAGCCCGTCGCGCAGCCGGAAGACCACGATATTGGTCTGGACCGCCGCCAGGTCGATCTCGACGCCCGGCAGCGCGGCCAGCCCCTCGGCCAGCAAGCGGGCGTTGGCGTGGTCCTCGGCCAGCCGGCCCGGCGACTCGGTCAGGGCGATGATGCCGGCGGCGGCCAGCACGCCGGCCTGGCGCATGCCGCCGCCCACCATCTTGCGCAGCCGGTGGACGCGGGAGATCCACTCGCGCGGCCCGGCGACGATCGAGCCGACCGGCGCGCCCAGGCCCTTGGAGAGGCAAAACTGGACCGTGCTGACATGATCGGCGATCGCCTTGGCCGGCACGCCCAGCGCGACGGCGGCGTTGAACAGGCGGGCGCCGTCCATGTGGACCGGCAGGCCCAGCTCGTCGGCCACGCCGCGCAGCTCCGCCAGGTAGGCGAGCGACGGCACGACGCCGCCGCGCCGGTTGTGGCTGCTCTCGACGCAGATCACGCCGGCGGGGGCGGCGTGGGAGTCGTAGGCCGGGCGCACGGCGGCGCGCACGGCGTCGAGCGGCAGCTGGCCCTGGGCGTCGGTCGGCAGCAGGTGGTAGACGAGCCCGCCGAGCGCCGAGGCGCCGCCCGCCTCGTAGTGGTAAATGTGCGACTCGTCGCCGACGAGCAGCTCCTGGCCGCGCCCGCAGTGGGCCAGCAGGGCGGTCAGGTTGCCCATCGTGCCGCTGGCGACGAACAGCGCCGCCTCTTTGCCAACGGCGGCGGCGGCCAGCTCTTGCAGCCGGTTGATCGTCGGATCGTTGCCGAACACATCGTCGCCGACCTCGGCGCGGGCCATCGCCTCGCGCATCGCCGGGCTCGGCTTGGTCACGGTATCGCTGCGAATGTCAATCATCGGGGACCTCGCTCCACAGGACAAGAGGATGACAGGATTGGCCGCGCGGCTACGCTTCGGCGCTCAGCACATCGATCAGCTCATCAAGCGACAGGGCCGACGGCGCGCGGGGCGGGGCTTTGGCGCTGCCGCAGAGCAGCAGGCGGCGGCCGGGATGCAAATACCAGTCGGCGCCGGGATCGATCCGCCGCAACGTCGCGTAGGCGGCGCTCAGATCGACCGCCGACCGCGCCTGGGCCGCCACGCCCATGCCGTGGGCATCGCGGTAGGCGAACAGCACGGCGCCCATGCCGTAGGCGTCGCGGCTGGAGACGCCGGCCGCCGACTCGACGGCGACGCCCAGGCCCCACGGCGTGTCGAACTCGATCCGATCGGCAAAGGCCCGCCGCTGCTCCTCGCGCTGGCCCGCCGCAGCATACCAGGCCTCGAAGCAGGGCTCGATCGCCAGCAGCACCTGCTCCGGCTCGCCGGGGAAGCGCAGGTTGAGCCCGGCGATCAGCTCACGCGCCCGCAGCGGCCCGCTGTCGCCGGCCTGGGCCTGGTCGTCGGCGGTGACGGCTGCCGCCAGCTGCTCCAGCGCCCAATCGTCGGGCCGAATCGCCCGCCGCACCAGCTCGGCGCTGGAAAGGCTCCGGTCGGCGCTGTCGTGATGGTCGAAGGGGCCGCCGCCGGTATCGACATGCACCCAAGGCTGCTCGCCGGGGACGCGGGTCCCGGCTGGCACGAAGCGCAGCGGCGCGGCGGCGTGGCCGCCCCAGCGGCGCAGCATCCACAGCCCGGCCAGGCAGTCAAGATCCGGCCAGAGATGGCCGGCCAGCCCGGGGGGCGGCTCGGTTTGGGCGTTGTTCGCGGTGTCGTCGGCCATAGCGGCGCCAGTATAGCAGCGCCGTCATGCCCGCGCAACCGCGCAGGAGTGTGCCACCCTCCTCGCACCGCTTCTTGCCTCCTGCCGGAGTGGGGATTTCCCCACCCCCCGCCCTCCCTGCGGGAGGGGGCACAGGGGGCTTGCCCCCTTGCATCCCCCAATGATACGCGCTTAGTCGTTGCCGATTTATGGTTTTTGGGTACCATGGTTTTCGCGGCGGAAGGAAGTGTGCTAGAACCAAGAACCGCCGCAGGTCTCGGAACATGATCGACATACGACGCCGATCCTGGTAGCTGCTGCACACATTGCCAAGGAACTACGGAAACGATCTCAACTTCACCACTACGCTTAAACCACCGGCCGCCCTGCGACGGCCCTGTGCGCCCGAACGAACCTGAACGACCTGATCGGCCTTTGGGGGATGCAAGGGGGCATGCCCCCTTGCATCCCCTCCCGCAGGGAGGGCGGGGGGTGGGTGGCTTTCCCGCAAGGGAGGACGGGGGGAGGGAGATTCCCCCGCCCGGCAGGGCATCCAACCTCGGCGCGCGGGGCCGCCCCCGCTTAAGGAGAAAACTCTGTGGATCATCTGAGCGCGGCCGATCAGGGCCGGCTGCACGAACTTTCGCTGCGCTACCCGACCCAGGAGCCGGTGCCGGCGGCCCTTGACGCCCTGCCGCTCGATGCCGCGCTGGAGGCGCTGTTCGACATCGGGCCGGCGCTGGCGGCGCTTTTGCTGCGGCGCGGCGCGATCTGGGTCGATGGGGCGCGGGTGCTTGAGCCCGACGCCAGCGCCCGCGCCGGCGCCCGGCTGGTCGTCCACACCCCGCCCGGCGGTAGCTTCGCCGATCCCGAGGTCCTGCCGGAGCAGATCGTCTACGAGGACGAGGATCTGCTGGCCTTCAACAAGCCGCCAGGCTGGTTCAGCGTCGCCAATCCCTGGGACGCGCTGGGCAACCTGGAGGTGGCGCTGGCTGATTTCCTCGCGCGGCGCGACGGCGTCCGCGCCCCCATCCATCTTGTCCACCGGCTGGATCGCGACACCTCGGGGCTGCTGCTGGTCTCCAAGAACCCGGCTCTGAACGCGGCGTTCCAGACAATCTTCAACGAGCGGCGGGTCGAGAAGCGCTACCACGCCTGGTGCGCCGGCGCGCCGGACTGGGAGCGACTGGACCTCCGCACCGGCCACATGCGCGGCGTCAACGGCACCTGGCAGCTGTATCCCGCCGAGAGCATCGGCCAGGCGATCGGCCCCAACCAGCGCCAGATCAAAGAGGCGCGGACGACATTCCGCGCGCTGGAGCGCGGCGCCGGCGGAATCGAGGCGGCGCTGGTCGAGGCCGAGCTGCACACCGGGCGCACGCACCAGATCCGGCTGCATCTGGCTCATCTCGGCCACCCGGTGCTGGGCGACAGCCGCTATGGCGGCCTGCCGGAGCTGGCGGGATTGGCGCTGCCGCACCATTTGCTCCACGCCGCCACCCTCAGCCTGCCGCACCCCGGGCGCTCCGCCCGGCTGGAGCTGAGCGCGCCGCCGCCGCCGCTCTGGTCGGCGCTGCGCGAGGCTCTCGCCCGCCAGGCGGCGCCCGCCGGCCCATAGCGCCCGCCGGGCGGAGTTTGCTATAATCAAACGGACGCCGGCCCGCCACGGACCGGCGCGCCCTCGGAATTCGCCAGCACTTTGAGCACAGGAGGCCCGCCATGACTCCCAGCGACGACAATCTGGCCGACGCCATCCGCGACGCCGCGGAGCAGGCCGCCCGCGAAGCGCGCGAGCAGCAAGCGGACCGCCCCACCCGCGCCGCCCGCCAAGACGACGACGGCGGCAAAGAGGCCAGGAATCGCGGCGACGCCGACGAGGACACCGCGCACGTCAACCGCCGCCGCCGCCCGCGCGTCGATCACGACGACTAATCCATCCCGCTCCCCGGGGCCCATCCCCGGGCCGCCAGCCCTCCGCCAGCCCACGCCCGCGCGTGGGCTCCCGTTGCACCAGTGAGGAGCCCCCATGCCTAATCCACCCCGCCGGCTCTGGCAGCGCGCGCTCGCGCTCATCACGATTTTCACCCTCCTCGCCGCCTGCGCCGACGACAGCGCGGCGCCGACGCCGGTGCCGAAGCGCACGCCGCTGCCCAGCAACGCCGCCACGCCCCGGCCGTCCCGCCCCGAGGCCGATCCCGACGATCAGACCTGGCTGATCATGATGTACCAGGACGCCGACGATGAAATCCTGGAGGAGGATATCTTCTACGATTTCAATGAGGCCGAGCTGGTCGGATCGACCGACCGGGTCCGCGTCGTCGCCCAGCTCGATCGCTACGACGGCGCCTTCGACGGCGACGGCGACTGGACCTCCACCAAGCGCTTCTTGGTCGAGCAGGACAACGATCTTGAGAAGATTCACTCCAAGGAGCTGGCCGACCTGGGCGAGACCAACATGGCCGACGCCGACACGCTGATCGATTTCGTCAAGTGGGCGGCGGCGACCTATCCCTCCGACAAGTACGTGCTGATTATGTCCGACCACGGCGCCGGCTGGCCGGGCGGCTGGAACGATCCCGAGCCGCCGACGCTCGGCCGCCACGATATCCCGCTGG
This sequence comes from Herpetosiphonaceae bacterium, assembly GCA_036406115.1. Classification (GTDB taxonomy): domain Bacteria; phylum Chloroflexota; class Chloroflexia; order Chloroflexales; family Herpetosiphonaceae; genus DASWWB01. Next base: position 2,571 of record DASWWB010000801.1, on the reverse strand, counting down.
CCCAGAGCTTCGGCGACATGCTGTTCCTGATGGAGTTCACCGAGGCCCTCGACCAGATCATGGCCGAGACCGACATCGGCCAGTTCGAGCTGATCGGCTTCGACGCCTGCCTGATGAGCCAGCTCGAGGTCTACACGGCGATCGCGCCCTACGCCAACTACTCCGTCGCCTCCCAGGAGGTCGAGCCGTCGCTGGGCTGGGCCTACGCCGCCATCCTCGGCCGCCTCACCGACAGCCCCGAGATCGACGGCGCCGAGCTGTCGCGGGCGATTGTCGACAGCTACATCGAGCAGGATCAGCAGATCATCGACGACGAGGCTCGCGCCAAGTACGTCGAGCGCATGTACGACTACACGGATGAGACCACCGCCGAGCAGATCGCCGAGGAGGAGAGCAAGCAGATCACGCTGACCGCCGTCGATCTGCGCAAGATCCCCGATGTGGTCGGCAGCCTCAACAATCTGGTCACGGTCCTGGCCGGCTCCGAGCAGAAAAGCGTGGCCGCCGCCCGCCGCTACGCCGAGGCCTTCGAGACGGTCTTCGACAGCGAGCTGCCCAAGCCCTACATCGATCTCGGCAGCTTCCTCAAGCTGCTGAAAAGCAAATCCGACGATCCTGATGTCGACGCCGCCGCCGATGAGCTGCGGGCGGTGATCGACAGCTCGATTGTCCAAGAGAAACATGGCGAGGACAAGGCCGGCGCAACCGGCATTGCCATCCATTTCCCCAACTCCAAGCTCTACAAAGACCCCGACGCCGGCGCGGCCTCCTACACCCAGGTCGCCAACACGTTCGCCCAGCAGTCGCTGTGGGATGATTTCCTGGCCTTCCACTACGCCAAGCGGCCCATGCCCACGCTGGCCCAGGCCACGGAGGCGCCGCCGCCCACCGCCGTCCCCGCCGAGGATGTCGAGAGTCCCGCCGCCGGCGGCATCACGGTCGAGCCGGTCACAGTCTCGGCCGACACCCTCAGCCTCGACAACCCGGTGACGATCTCAAGCACGGTCTCGGGCGCCAATGTCGGCTTCATCTATCTGTTCATCGGCTACGTCGATCCCGAAAGCGGCGAGATCCGGGTGGTCGACATGGACTTCCTCGACGCCGATGAGACCAAGAGCGTCGACGGCGTGTTCTACCCGGATTGGGGCGCCGCCACCAACATCGAAATCACATTCGACTGGGATACGCTGCTGTTCGCGCTCAGCGACGGCAGCGACTCGGCGGTGACGCTGCTCAATCCCGACGACTACGGCGCCACGCCCGAGGAGGCGCTCTACACCGTCGAGGGCACCTACACCACCGCCAAGGGCAAAAAATCGCGCCGCGCCCAATTGCTGATGAGCAACGGCGAGCTGATCCAGGTGTTGGGATTCACTGGCAATAGCTCCGAAGGCGCCCCGCGCGAAATCACCCCGCGCCGCGGCGACACCTTCACCGTGCTGGAGGAGTGGATCCGCACCGACGCCAGCGGCGCGTCCGAGTTCTACACCAAGCCGGGCGCCACGTTCACCTTCGGCGACGACAATATCATCTGGCAGGACGCCGAGGCCGAGCCCGGCGAGTATATCGTCGGCTTCATCGCCGAGGATCTCGACGGCAATCTCTACTCGGAGTACGCTGCGGTAACTGTGCAATAGGCCGACCAAAGCCTGACGGCGCCTGGGCGGCGCCGTTAGGCCCTTCGTTAAGCCCTTGTGCGACCATGCAATCGCCCCGCCGCGTTTCGGCGGGCGAGGAGGTCGCATGCCATCGCCGATTCTGGTGGTTGACGACGAAGCGCCGATCGTCGCTATGATCGAGGAAGTGCTGCTTGACGAGGGCTACGCCGTCGTCACGGCGCTGAGCGGGGAGCGGGCGCTGGCGCTGCTTGACGACGCGCGGCCGGCGCTGATTCTCTGCGATGTGATGATGCCGGGCATCGGCGGCGTCGAGCTCTGTCAGCGGCTGCGCGCCGATCCGCGCTGGTCGACGATCCCGGTCATCCTCATCAGCGCCGCCAAGGAGGCCGACGCGCTGCGCGAGGCCTGCGAGTACGCCGCGTTTTTGAGCAAGCCCTTCGCCCTCGACGCGCTGCTGGCGACCATCGCGGCCCATCTGCCGGTTGCCGCCGACACCGGCTGCTAGGCGGCGCCCCGCCCGCTCACTCCAGCGCCTGGGTCTTCTCCAGGCTGTAGCCCTTGCTCCACAAGCTGAAGACAAACCAATCCGCTTCCCGCAGCCGCAAATCCTGCCCAAGCAAAAGCAGCCGCTCGGGTGGAAGCGGGGTGTCCGCGATTAACGAGCGAGGCGGCGGCGATTCAGCACACGGCGGGGCGGCCTCCAGTTTGGAGGCCGCCCCTGCGCTGGCTCAGGGCTCGACCGGGCAGGGGAATTCCCGGCATGGCGTGGGGTGGACAAAGGTCGGCTCCGGGATGTCAGTCGGCGGCGGCAGCGGCGTATCGGTCGGCGGCGGCACCGGCGTCTTCGTCGGCTGCGGGATCGGCGTCGGCGACGGCGGCGGCGGATCAGTCGGCTTGGACGGGATCGGCGTGGCGGTCGGCTTCTGCGGGACCGGCGTATTGGTGGGCGGCG
>DASWWB010000800.1:0-3462 GCA_036406115.1 Herpetosiphonaceae bacterium | reverse complement strand
CGGCAGCGCGGCCCATGCGCGAAAAAGCGCGGGCAGCCGCAGACCCTAGACTACAGCCTGTAGTTATGTTAGAGTATATCAATCCTCGGACGAGGATGCGTGCTGCAGGATAGAGGGAATCCGCTCACGAACGGCTTGTGCTTCAACATTCCACATTTCCATTTATCCTACAACGAACCCCCAAACGGCAACTAAGCGCGTCATCGGCATCATTCACTCTCATCATTGGAGCCCTATGACCGTTAAGTACAACGATGTTGAGATAGCGATTGATGCCGCGCGCGAAGGTGCCTATCCGATCCGGGTGCGGCTCGCGAACGGCCAGCAGTTCCGAGACACGTTCAAACTGCCGGCGCCGCTCGCCGCCTACCAGCATCCGCGCGCAAACCTGCCCGCCGTGGCGCAGCCCGTCGCCGAGGGCGATGTGTTCGCATTCGGCATCGCGCTGCGCGATCTGCTCATCACTGACGAGGTCCGTGCGGCGCTGCATACGGCGGCGCGAATCGCCCAGCCAGGGCAGGCCATTCGCCTGCGGCTGCTTATCGAGCCGGAGGCCAAAGAGCTATCGGCCATCCCATGGGAGTATCTGGCCGACAGCGTAGGGCATCCCTTGGCCACCTACTATTCGTTCTGCCGCGCGTTGCCGCAGCCGCAGCCAATCCAAATACCCACGCTCCCGCCCAACGAAGCGTTGCGCATCCTGATCGTCTCCGCGCTGCCAAACACTGATCAGGGAACCAACGGCTTCGCGCCGCAGCGGGAAGCCCAGGCCGTGCGCCTCTTGGCCGAGCAAATCCCCTGGCATTCCCCGCTCCAGCTAGCGATTGTCGATCGCACGACCCCGGCCATGCTCAACCGGGCGATCAAAACCCACCGGCCCCATATTGTCCATTTCATCGGCTTGGGCGACGAGCAAGGGCCTTTGCTGTTCGAGAACGACCGCCAGGAGCGCCAGCCGCTTTCCGCGCTGGCGCTGAGCGTCGCGCTGAAGCATCCCGAGCTCCTGCTTGTGATCTTGATGCCTTGCGCCGGGCGATCCGCGCCGGGCGGCCCGCGCCTGGCCGAGGAGCTAACCCGCGCCGCCATACCAGCGGTGGTCACGATGCCGACCCCGCTCGAAGGCGTCGACGCGCGCGCCAGCTTTATCCAGGCCTTTTACGGCGCGCTGGCGCTCGGCGCCGACATCGACGAATGCGTGATGGAAGGGCGCAAAGCGCTGGTGGCCCAAGGAAGCTTTGATTGGGGCTTGGCGACGCTCTACACGCGAACCCAAGATGCGATGCTGTTCCATGCCAAGGCCCGCGAAGCGGCGCCAGCCCGCCCCCAGCCGCGCCGCCGGCCCACGAACCCGCAAGAATTCCTCGAGGCGCACGGCTTCCAATTCCACCACGACTATGGGGATCTTTTCACCACCAAAGCCGAAACCGAGCGCGAGGCCACCCTTTCGGCCAGCTTCGTCACCAGCTCGCTCCTCGAAGTTGAGCGCGGACGGACCTCCAAGCGCGAGTTCAACCGGCTGCTGAGGCCGGAATCGGCGATGGTGTTCGCGCCGCACGGCTATGGCAAGACGGCGCACCGGCTCCAGCTGGCGCGCCGCTTGGAATCGCATGTGCAGGCCAGGGCGCTGACGGCCAGTTTCACCAACTTCGACACCCTCCACCAAGCCCACTCGCAGGCCGAGGGGACGCGGCGGGCGAAACCGCTCATCCAACGCTATCCGGAGATCGTCATCCAGAAAGTGCTGGAAAGCATCGAGGCGAAGCTCCGCAACCCCCAGTGCCAGGATCGGCTGCGGCGGAACGAGCAGGCCTACATCCAGCTCATCAGCCTGCAAGACGCGTTTGGCAGGCCGATCACGCCGCTGGAAGGCCATGACCGCTACGCCGACCGCATCAGCCGCCAGCGCGAAAACATCGAACGGCAGAAAGAGGATTTCGGCTTCAGCGGCTGGCTCGCCGAGCTGACAAAACTCGCTGAGGCGTTCGATTTCCCGCGCATCTGCTTTTTGATCGACCGGGTTGGCGAGTGGCCGGAAGCCAAACGCCGGCCCGCTGACGCAATCAGCCTCTTGCAGCCGTTCCTCTCCCCCGCCATCTTGCAGCCGGATTGCGCGTTCTCCTTCAAGTTCTTCTTGCCCGATTGGCTGGAGGCGCCGCTGCGCGCGCACGGACTGCCCCAGTCGCTGCCGGTCTACCGGCTCGACTGGACACCCGAGGCGCTGATCGAGATGCTTCAGCGGCGCTTCGTGGCCCATTTCCAGGACGAAAGCACGATGATTGTCAGCGCGACCAACGATACCGCCGACGCGTTCTGGCGGCTGTGCGACGTGCCGCTCGACGCCGACATCGAAGCGCGGCTCTTGGCGGCGGCGCGGGGAGTGCCCTTCAGCTTGATCAAGCTCATCCAGGCGATCATCGAACGGCATTGCGAACACAGCTACGATCCGCACAGCCTGATTAGCAACGCCACGTTGCGGGAAGTCTGCGATCAGTGGCCATCATCTCACCAGGATTAGCGCATGGCTGTCACCATTGATGAATTTCTCCGCGCGTGGCAGCTAGAGGGCAATCCTTTCGCCACCACCAACGCCGAGCAAGAGCAGCAAACCCTCCCGTCGTTTTTCGTCCGCGTCAAATGGTTTGAGCATCTCGTGGGCAAAACCACCGAGCCGGAGAGCTTCATCTTGTTCGCCCCGCGCGGCCATGGCAAGACCAGCCACCGCATCGAGGTCGCCCGGCTGGCGCGCCAGCGCCGCGACAACCCGGCGCTGGTGGTAGTCTTCACTGATTTCGACATGCTCCTCGAGGCCGGGGCCGCCCAAATCACGCTGCAACACTACCGGGATGTCATCTGCAAACGGACAATCGAGGCGCTGGCGGATGAGCTCGGCCAGCGCCCGGACTTCGAGCTTGCGCTGCGGCGGGACCGTCTGCTCGCGGCGAAGTTCGACGCGCTGCTCTTTAAGTTCTCGGTGCTGCGGGCCTACGCCCAGGGCATCACCAAGGGGGCGGTCGAGGCGCTGCTTGAGAGCTACAACCAAACCCAGCTCAGCACCAAGGAATGGCTGCGGGAGCTTGCGGCCCTCGCGCGCCAGGCGGGATTCGCCTGCGTGTACTTCTTGATCGATGGCGTCGACGAGTGGCCGCAAACCCGCACCAATCCGCTGGCCGCCGTCGCCCTGCTCAAGCCGCTGCTCGACTCCATCGGCGTGCTCCAGGAGTGCGGCTTCGCGTTCAAGTTCTTCCTGCCGCTGGATCTCGAACCGCTGCTGCTCCAGGAGCATGTCGGGCGCTTCGACCGCATGCGCATCGAGCACCTTGAGTGGACGCCTGCGGAGCTGGCGACCATGCTCGCCCAGCGGCTGGTCAGCCAGGCGCGGGGCAGCGGAACCAGCGCGTCAGCCCTCGTTCGGACATTCCGCGATTGGTGCGCGGTCGACTATGACATTGACCGGCGGCTGGT
>DASWWB010000799.1:0-18378 GCA_036406115.1 Herpetosiphonaceae bacterium | reverse complement strand
GCCTGCTCGGGTGCCGGCGCGCTGTCTGCGTCGGCCAGCAGCGCGGCGCGGGCGCGGCCCAGCGCGTGGGCCAGCAGCACTGTGGCGTCCAGGTGGGCGGTCGGCGAGACCGGCGCCAGCGCCTCGCTCGCGTCGCGGATCAGTTGGCGGATCGTTGCTCCCGGAGATGTCATAATTCCCTCATCAGACAGCCATGTTCGCGTAATCCTGACGTAATCTCAGCCCCTGGTATCTCCGATCCCCGGCTTGCATCATGCAACCACATCACCACCCTCAGGAGGTACGTCATGGATAAAGGAGTCTTGCTGGCTGGCCTGGTTATCGTCGTGATTGTCCTCATTTTATTGATCGTGGTCTCTTCTGGCAATTCCAGCGCATCGGACGCCTCCCTGCTCTTGCTTGACAAGGTTCCGCTCCCTGCATACTATCCGGCGGTAGCATTGTTGTAGCAAGGTGGACCGTGAGCGCTCAACACTCCCCGGCGTGCATCGCCCTAATCGGCCCCAGCGGGGCTGGCAAATCAACCGTGGGCCGCATGCTGGCCCGGCGGCTCGGATGGCATTTTGTCGATCTTGATGAGCTTATCTCGGAGATGGCCGGCCTGCCCACGGCGGCCATCTTCGAACATGAGGGCGAGGCCGGCTTCCGCGAGCGCGAGTCGCTGGCGCTGGCCCAGGCCCTTCAGCAGAGCCCGCTGGTGCTAGCCTGCGGCGGCGGCGTGGTGATCCGCCAGTCCAATCGCGATTTGCTGCGCGCCCGCTCCTGGTGCGTCTACCTGACCGCCGCGATCGAAACCCTCGCCGACCGCGTCACCGCCGACACCGCCGCCTCCCGCCCGCTGCTGGCCCAATCCCCCGCCGAGCGCCTGATGGTGCTGGTGGGCGAGCGGCGCCCCCTCTACGCCGGGCTGGCCCGCTGGACGATCCACACTGATCAGCTTGAGACCGGCGCCGTCGTCGCCGATATTGTCAGGGCCTGGGAGCGCAGCCAGGGCGCGCTCGGCGTGCCGACCGGCCAGGTCAGCGTCCATGGCGGCGCGTATGCGGTGAAATTCGGCTCCCTTGACAACCTTGGCGTCGAGGCGCGCCAGCTCGGCATGGCCGGCGCGGCCTGGATCATCAGCGACGACCAGGTCGGGCCGCGCTACGCAGACCGGGTTCGCGCCGCGCTCGACGCCGCCGGCATCGCCAACGATCTCTGCCTGGTGCCTGCGGGCGAGCCGAGCAAATCGCTGGCCCAGGCTGGCCTCCTGTATGATTGGCTGCTGGGCGGCGGCGTCCAGCGCTCCGATTGGGTCATCGCCCTCGGCGGCGGCGTGGTCGGCGATCTGGCGGGCTTCGCCGCCGCCACCGTGCTGCGCGGCGTCCCCGTCGTCCAGGTCCCGACGACAATCCTGGCGATGATTGACAGCAGCATCGGCGGCAAGACCGGCGTCAACCACCAGCGCGGCAAAAACCTGATCGGCGCCTTCCACCAGCCCCGGCTGGTGTTCGCCGACGCGGATGTGCTCAAAACCCTGCCGGCCCGCGAGCGCAGCGCCGGCTGGGCTGAGGCCGCCAAGCATGGCGTGATCGCCGACGCCGGGCTTTTCGAGGAGCTGGAGCGCCACGCCGCTGGCCTGGATGCGCTGTCCCGCGAGGAGCTGGAGCTGCTGCTGGCCCGCGCGGCGGCGGTCAAGATCGGCGTGGTCAACCGCGACGAGCGCGAGACCGGCGAGCGCATGCTGCTCAACTACGGCCACACGCTGGGCCAGGCCGTCGAGGCCGCGACCGGCTACAAGCGCTATTTGCACGGCGAGGCGGTGGCAATCGGCATGACCTTCGCCGGCGAGCTGGCGGCGCGCCTCGGCCGGTGGAGCGGCGCCGAGCAGGAGCGCCAGACCGCCTTGCTGCACGCCCTCGATCTGCCCACAGCGCTGCCCGCCGACCTGGATCCCGAGGCCACGCTGGCCGCGCTCAATCTTGATAAGAAGCGGGCGGCCGGCAGGGTTCGCTGGGTTCTGCCCTCGGCGATCGGCAGCGCGCAGGTCGTCGACGATGTGCCGCCGGCCCTGGTGCGCGAGCTGCTCGGCGAGTGGCTCGCCGGGCGCTAGGCGACCGGCTTGGGGCGCTACACGGCGGCGGCCCGGCTCAGATGGGCCGGTCCGCCGCTTTGGCGCTTAATCTTCGCCGTCGAACTCGTCGTCGAAATCCTCGTCGTCATCGTCGCGCCAGCTGGGCGGCGGGCGGCGCAAGCCTTCGAGAAACGCCTGCAAGATCAGGGTCGCCGCTAGCTGATCGACTTGATCGCGGCGCTCCTTGCGCTTCATGCCCATCGCCTCCATCGAGCGCTCGGCCGCGACGCTGGTCAGCCGCTCGTCATACAGCTCGATCGGCGTTTTGACGACCCGCTTGGCGAGCTCGGCGGCGAACTCCTGGACGAGCTCGGCCTGGGGGCCGATTTCGCCGCGCATCGTCAGCGGCAGGCCGATCACAATCTGCGTGACGCCCTGCTGCTCGACGATCTGGCGGATCTGCTGGTAGGCCTGTTTGGCCGGCTGGGCCTGGATGGTCGGCAGGCCGCTGGCGATGATCCGGTCCGGGTCGCTGATCGCCACGCCGATCCGCTTACCGCCCACATCCAGCGCGAGGACGCGGCCGCTCACTGCGCCACCTCGATCCGGATGCCCTCGGCTGCCGGCAGCTGCGGCAGATCGTCGGGGAAGCTGACGACCGGGCCGATCTTGCCGTCTTCGAGCAGCTGCTGGAGCGCCGCCCGGGCCTCGGCCGGGGTTTTGCCGGCGACCAGCTGCTTGATCTGCTCGACGGTCGCGGCGGGCAGCTCGCTAGAGGTTTGCGGAGCGACCGTCACGCTGGCGACGATCATATTGGTGTTGGGATCATCGCTCAGGCGCCAGGTCGGCTCGCCCTCGATCCGCACCGTTTCCGGGTCGACGCCCCTGAGGACCAGGGCTTGGCGCAACGCCCGGTCGAACTGGCTGCTGAAACTTTCGCCGGGCACCGCCAGGCCGCGAAATGTCGCGGTCACCAGCAGCTCGAAGCCGCCGTCGGTGTCCGGGATCTCGCGGGTTTCAGTCGTGTACAGCTCGGGGTGCTCGGCCAGCGCCTTGATGTCGGGATCGAAGCCGCCGCCGCCGACGCTTTCGCCCGGCTGGAGCTGGCTGATCATCGCCTGGGGCACGTTGTTCTCGAACTGCGGGATGGCCTGGGTCAGGAGCTGGCGGATGTCGGCGTCGGTCGGGAGCTTGAGCAAGATGTTGGTGCCGCCGGCGATCGCCTGGGGGTTGATGGCGATCAGCGAGCCCTCGAAGCCCTCGATCAGCCAATTGCCAGCATCGCTGCCCGGCAGGTTGAAGCGCTCGCCGCCGCCCACCGCCGTCACTGGGATATCGGCCACGCCGTTGCGCGAACCGGTCAGATCGACGCTGGCGGCCGGCACGGTCACATCGGCGGTGCTGAAATAGCTGACCGACTCGCCCGCCGGGTTGACGCTGTTGAAGCGGGTGCCGCTCGGGATCGCGAACTCCTGGGGCAGCTTGTTGTACACCTGGACCATCCCGGCCGCCGATTTGTCGGGCTGGGTGGTCGGCGTCAGGACCGTGCCGCGCACCGTCACCGTCACCGGCACTTCGATCACCCTGGCCTGGACCCCCGACGACGTGGCGGTGACCGGGCTCGACGAGTAGATGATGAGCAGATCGTCGTAGGTGGTGGCGGTGACATCGCTGGCGGGCAGCCGGACCTGGATCGTCGCCTGGCTGCCGCGCAGCGCGAACCAGTAGATGGCGAGCGCGGCGAGGGCCAGGACCAGCGCGGCGCCGATCAGCACATTGCGGCGGGTGCGGTTACGGGCTGCGACCTCGCGCTCCAGCCCCGGATCGGCGCCGAGATCCAGCCCGGCGGTTCCGCGGCGGGCCGTCTGGTCCTTGCCCTTGGTTTTGCTCTTGGTCTTGCTTTTGGTTTTGCCCTTTTTGCCTTTGGTTTTGCTGTCGATGCGGCCCAGATCGTCCTCGGTGAGCTGGATATCCTCGGGCCGGACGCGCTGGCGGGGGGCGGCGACCGCCCGCTCGTCGCCGCTGAGCGTGTCTGACAGATCGTTGAAGGCGTTGGCCCAGGCGTCGTCGTCGGCGTTGCCGCTGGAGGCTGCGTGGGCGCGCAGGGCGTCCTCGCCGCCGATCGAGGCGATCGACAGGCTATCGAGGGCGGCGGCCCAGTTATCCTCCTCATCGGTGAACTGGGGCTGCTCCTGGCGGATCTGCTCAAGGCCGCGCGGGGCGGCGGCCGGCGGCGGCGGGGCGGCCGGCACCTCCTCGAGCGAGGCCAGGAAATCCAGATCGGGGTTGCCGGCGGCCGGGGGCGGGGCGGGCGCCGCCGGCCTCGGGGCAGCGGCGGCCGGGGCGAGCGCCTGGATATCGACCGCAACCGCGTTGATCTGGCAGGTCTGGGCCGATTTGATGATCTTCTCGTCGGGCGAGAAGATCATCAGATCGATGCCTGCGCGCTGGGCCTGCTCGCGCAGCTTGTCGCAGCTTTTGCGGCTGAGCAGCGCCGCCGTGCCCTGCGGAGCGAGAATTTCGACGTACGGAGCCCCGGCTTTGCGGACCTGGTCGATGATGCTGTCGATCGAATCGTCTGCTGTAAGCGTCAGCAACGCCGATGTACCGGCCATACAGCCCCTCCCTTAGAACACTTCAGCCACGCCCGCCAGGGCCTGGTCCAGCCCGTCGGCGTCGCGGCCGCCGGCCTGGGCGAAATCGGGGCGCCCGCCGCCGCCGCCGCCGATCTTCGGCGCCAGGGCCTTGACGATATTGCCGGCGTGGCGGCCGGCCTTGACCTGGTCGGGGGTGGCGGCGGCCAGCAGCAGCGGCTTGCCGTCGATCACCGCGCCGAGGACCACGACGCCGGACTCGATCCGGTCGCGCAGCTGCTCGCCGAGCTGGCGCAGGGCGTCGGCGTCCGGCGCCTCGACCCGGGCGGCCACGAACGGCGTGCCATTGCGCTCCTGGCGCTGCTCCAGCAGCGCGGCGACCTGGCCGGACGCCAGCTGGCCGCGCAGCCGATCGATCTCCTGTTTGCGCTGCTTGTGCTCGCCGAGCAGGGCGTCGAGCCGCTCGGCGATCTGGCCGGGCTGGGCCGACAGGCGATCCGCCAGGCTGCGCAGAACTTCGGTTTGCTCATCGACCCACTGGGCGGCGCCGCGGCCGGTCAGCGCCTCGATGCGGCGCACGCCAGCGGCCACCGAGCCCTCGCTGACAATCCTGAAAAAGCCGATCTCGCCGGTGCGCCGGACGTGGGTGCCGCCGCACAGCTCGCGCGAGCAGACGCCGGTCTCGGGGTGGAGATGGGCGCCGGCGGTGTCGGGATCGGCCTGGTCGCCGTGCTCGCAGCCGATCGTCACCACCCGCACCACATCGCCGTACTTCTCGCCGAACAGCGCCATCGCGCCCAGTTTGCGCGCCTCGTCCATCGGCATCTCGGCGGCCTCGACCTCGGTGTCGGCGCGGATCCAGGCGTTGACCCGGCTTTCCAGCTCGCGCAGCTGCTCGTGGGTCAGGGCGCGCTGGTTGTTGAAGTCGAAGCGCAGCCGCTCGGGGGCCACCAGCGAGCCGGCCTGCTCGGCATGGCCGCCCAGCAGATCGCGCAGTGCCCGGTGGAGCAGATGGGTTGCGGTGTGGTTGCGCAGGATATCGCGGCGCCGGCCGCCGTCGACGACCACCTCGACCTGCTCGCCGACGCTGACAGTGCCGCTGACCACCCGGCCCTTGTGGACGAACAGGCCGGGGATGGGCTTCTGCACATCATCGATCTGAATGCTGCCGTTGGGGCCGGTCAGCAGCGCGGTGTCGGCCATCTGGCCGCCGCTTTCGGCGTAGCAGGGCGTGCGATCGAGGACCAGATAGACCTGGTTGCCGCGCTGGACCGTGCCCATCTCCTCGCCCTCGACCTCGAAAGCCAGCACATGGCCCCAGGATTGCAGCTCGTGGTAGCCGGTGAAGGCCGTGGCGGGCAGCTCGCGCTCGGCCCAGCGCTCGCCCATCGCGCCTTTCTTGAACTGGGCGGCCTCGCGGCCGCGGGCGCGCTGGGCCTCGCGCTCGACCGTGTAGCCATCCTCGTCGACGCTGAGGCCGCGCCCTTCGAGAATTTTGGCCGTCAGGTCGAGCGGGAAGCCGTAGGTGTCGTGGAGCTTGAAGGCGTCGGCGCCGCCGAGCGTGGTCGCGCCTGCGGGCAGGGCGGCTACCATGCTTTCCAGCTGACGCAGGCCGCTGGCTAGAGTCTTGTTGAAGCGCTCCTCCTCGGCGGTGATGACCTCGGCGATGTAGCTGGCCTTGTCATACAGCTCGGGATAGGCGCCGCCCATCACATCGATGACGGATTGCATGATCTCGGCGAGGAACGGCCGGTCGAAGCCCAGAGTTTGGCCGAAGTAGGCGGCGCGGCGCAGCAGGCGGCGCAGCACGTAGGAGCGGCCCTCGTTGCCGGGGCGCATGCCGTCGGCGATCATAAAGGTGATGGCGCGGGCGTGGTCGGCGACCACGTGGTAGGCGACCCACTGCTCGTTGTAGTGGTCGCTGGGGGCGCCGAGATTCTCGCCGATGGCGTGGATGATCGGCGTGAACAGATCAGTCTCGTAGGTGCGGGTCACGCCCTGGACCACGCAGGCCAGCCGCTCCAAGCTCATGCCGGTGTCGATCGACGGCTTGGGCAGCGGCGAGAGGTTGCCCTCGGTGTCGCGGTCGTACTGCATGAAGACCAGGTTCCAGATCTCCATGTAGTTGTCGTCCTCGGAGTTGACGCCCTCGGCGATCTGATTGTCGGGATCGTCGCCCTGGTAGTAGTGGATTTCGGAGCAGGGGCCGCGGGGGCCGGTGTCGCCTGCCGACCAGAAATTATCTTTGGCGCTGAAGCGCAGGATGCGCTCGCGGGCCACGCCGACAGCCTGCCAGTAGCCTTCGGCCTCCTCGTCGGCCGGCACCTGGTCGTCGCCCTCGAAGACCGTCACCCAGAGCCGCTTGGGGTCGAGCTTCAGCTCTTTGGTCAGGAACTCCCAGGCGAACTCGATCGCCTCGCGCTTGAAATAATCGCCGAAGGAAAAGTTGCCGAGCATCTCGAACAGCGTGTGGTGGCGCGGTGAGGGGCCGACATTCTCCAGGTCGTTTTGCTTGCCCGAGATCCGCAGGCACTTCTGCGAGGTGGCGGCCCGGCTGTAGGGGCGTTGCTCGCGGCCGAGGAACACATCGTTGAACTGAACCATGCCGGCGACCGTGAACAGCAGGGTCGGGTTGTCGGCGGGGATCAGCGAGCTGCTGGGGACAACCTGGTGGCTGTGGCGGGCGAAATAATCAAGGAAGCGCTGCCGTAGCTCTGCACTTTTCATAACGCGAATCGATCTCCTGAAAGGCCCTGCGGCGGGTATTTGTTGCGGACTGCGGGCTGTATTGACGGCTATGATACCGCATCGATATGCCGTCAGCAAGTAGCGGGCACGCAAAACGGCGCATCAGAGCTTGATGCGCCGTTCGCTGCCCGGGGTTTTTCATTTAGTCCAGATAGGCCCGCAGGTGCTGGCCGACGTTGGGCTGGCGCAGGTGGCGCATCGCCTCGGCCTCGATCTGGCGGGTCCGCTCGCGGGTGATGCCGAACTCGGCGCCGACCTCCTCCAGCGTGCGGCGCTTGCCGTCGGTCAGGCCGTAGCGCATCAGCAGGATCTGGCGCTCGCGGTCGGGCAGCTGGGCCAGCGCGTCGTTCAGCTCGTTGAGCAGCATTGTGCGGGTGGCGTACTCCAGCGGCGCCTCCAAGTTATCGTCGGCGAGGAATTCGCCGACCCGGCCCTGGCCGTCCTTGCCGACCGGCTGCTCCAGCGAGACGGGCTGCGTGGCCGCGTTGAGCATCCGCTTCATCTTGCGCATGCTGATGCCCAGGGCGTCGGCCAGTTCCTCGGGCGTCGGCTCGCGCTGGAGGGCCTGCTCAAGCTGATAGGCCACGCGGCGCATCTGGGCGATCGACTCGCTCAAGTGGACGGGCAGGCGGATGGTCCGGCTCTGCTCGGCGATCGAACGGGTCACGGCCTGGCGGATCCACCAGGTGGCGTAGGTGGAGAAGCGATTGCCCTTGCGGTAGTCGAACTTCTCGACCGCCCGCATCAGGCCGATGTTGCCCTCCTGGATGAGATCCATGAACGACATCTGGTTGCCGATGTATTTCTTGGCGACGCTTACGACCAGCCGCAGGTTGGCCTGGGTGAGCTTGCGGCGGGCCTCGTTGCCGAGATCGACCCGGCGCTCCATGGCGGCGCGCTCCTGCCAGGTCTCGTAGGTTTCGGTTTCGAGCGAGCGCTCGGCCTTGCGCCCGGCCTCGATCTGCTTGGCCAGCATCACCTCTTCGTCGGCGGTGAGCAGTTCGACCTCGCCGATCTCGCGCAGATACATCTGGACCGAGTCTTCCAGCGTCTCGGTGGAGAGCGACTTCTTGCGGCGCAGTGCTACCGGTTCCAGCTCCAGATCGTCTCCGGCTGGCGCTTCGTTCGTCCAGGTGTCGTCGAAATCATTCGGCTCTTCGTTGTGCATTCGTGTGTTCATATGCTCTATTCTCAACCAGGCTGCTCGTGAGCGAGACACCCCACTAAGACGACTTACACTGACGCGCTACGGTGTTGGCAGCTATCCTGATCGTAGCAAGCGAAACTTACGCAGAAGCTAACTTTAAAACATGCGGTAGCTTCCTTAAATACGTTGCGTGCGCTTGGCTGGATGTCTGATGAGGTGGGCAGGGGCGGCAACCGTCGTCGCACGTTACGTCTCGGCTGTAGTGAGCAATTTCCACGCCAGAAAAGGGTGCGCCGGCTCACCGAGCGAGAGCTTAGTATACCAAATATATCGATGAATATCAATATAAATGAAACGTCTGTTCATTATTGTTCATAGCCTGAACAAGCGCTTGACAGCGCCCGGAAGGAAGGGTGAGAGATAGAGGTGGAGGGAGATGGACGACAGCGTGACGAGGCTTGATTTGAGGTTTACAAACGCTTAAAAACTATTGCAATCACTATACCCATCCGCTATAATGCGTTGCGGTCAACGGCCAGAGGACGTCTGACCGCAACGCAGACCGATGATCGCTGCCATTAGCGGCTCTTGTACATAGTCCGCCGGCAGCGATTGCACATGTTGATCCGTTGCTTCACGCCCTGAACCTCAACTTTCGCCGGCTGGATATTGGGCTTCCAGGCGCGATTGGTGCGGTTTTTTGCGTGGCTGACGTTATGACCAAATGAGCGCTTTTTGTTGCAAATAGCACAAACAGCCATTGTATTTGTCTCCTACCTAAATCAAACGCACGCCCCAAGGAGGGTCGCGCAAATACGAGCCACTATACCATAGGTAGGAGCCGCCTGCAACCGGGAAGATCGTTGGCCCGGCTGCGTGAGGAGTACGCGTGTGAGTGAAAAAGCGTCCCTGGCGAATGTGCGCCAGCTGGCCGCCGGGCGGGTCGAGGTAGCGCCGCGAGCGATTGCCACGACCGCCGCCCTGGCGGTCACGCGTTGTTACGGGGTGGTCGGCATGGCCCCCCGCAACCTGCGCGACAGCGTGGCCCATGTGCTGCGCCCAGAAGATCAATACAAGGGCATTGATGTCCATATCAATCCCGATAGCGTGGCGATCGATCTCTATGTTGTGATCGAATACGGCACCCGCATCGCGACGGTTGCGCGCAATATCATGGAGACGGTCCAGTACGCGGTCGAGCACGCCCTCGGCATGACGGTGACAACTGTCAATGTCCATGTGCAGGGCGTGCGGGTCGAGCTGCCGGCCAAAGAGGAATCGGAATCACTTGGCAGTCGTCTGCGCCGCTTCGGCGCTATGGGAGGCTTGCGTGGACAGCGCAACGACGAATCAATCGATTAACGGCGCCGCCTTGCTCGCCGCCCTGCACGCCGCCGCCGACTGGTTCGCCAGCAATGTCGCGGTGGTCAACGCCCTCAATGTCTTCCCGGTGCCCGACGGCGACACCGGGACCAATATGAATCTGACGCTCACCGCAGCGCTCAAGAATGTCCAGCCCGATGATTCGGTCGCCGCTGTGGCCGAGCGGGTGTACCGCGGGGCGCTGATGGGCGCGCGCGGCAACTCGGGCGTCATCCTCTCGCAGATTTTGCGCGGCCTCTCCCAGGGGCTGGCCGGCCACGAGGCGCTCACCCCGGCGGTGCTGGTCGAGGCGCTGGAGCAGGCCGCCGCCACCGCCTACAAAGCGGTGATCAAGCCGGTCGAGGGCACGATGCTGACGGTGATCCGCGAGACCAGCGAGGCCGCCCGCGACGCCCTCGCCCCCGACAGCGATTTCCCCACGCTCCTCCAGGCGATTGTCGCCGGCGCCCGCCAGTCGGTGGACGGCACGCCCAAGCTGCTCAAAATGCTGCGCGACGCCGGCGTGGTCGACGCCGGCGGCCAGGGCCTGTTCGTGCTCTTCGAGGGCGTGCTGGCCCACGCCCGCGGCGAAACGCTGGAGGCGACCGCCGCCCCCGCCGACCTGGCCGCCATGGCCTTCGACGATATCCACAGCGATGATGATTTCGGCTACTGCACCAATTTTATGCTCGAGGGTGATAACATTCCCTTCGAGGATGTGCGGGCCGCGCTGGCGGGCATGGGCACGTCGGCGGTGGTGGTCGGCGACGAGCGGCTGGTCAAGGCCCATCTGCACTTGCTGCGGCCGGGCGACGCGCTCAACTACGCGGTCCAGTATGGCAGCCTGAGCGCGATCGAGATCACGAACATGGATCACCAGCGGCGCGATCTGCACGCCGCCGACGCGGCCCAGAAGGCCGCCGAGGCGCCCGCCGAGCCGGTCAGCGAGATCGGCGTGGTGGCGGTGGCGCCAGGCGAGGGCTTCCGCCAGATCTTCAAGTCGCTGAATGTTGGCGCGGTGATTGCTGGTGGCCAGACGATGAATCCATCCATCCAGGATTTGATTGATGCGATCGACAGCCTGCCCCAGGACGTTGTCCTCGTGCTCCCCAACAATAGCAATATCATCCTGGCCGCCCAGCAGGCCCAGCAGCTGAGCGCCAAACAGGTCGCCGTGGTGCCGACGAAGACGGTGCCGCAGGGCATGGCGGCGATGTTCGCCTTCAACTACGCCCTCGGCATCGATGAGAATGTCGCCGCCATGGGCCGCGCGGTGCGCGATATCTGCACCGCCGAGATCACGACGGCGGTCCGCGACGCCACGGTCAACGATGTCGAGGTCCGCACGGGCCAGACGATCGGCCTGGTCGACGGGACGCTGGTCGAGTCCGGCGATGAGCCGCAGTCGGTCCTGGGCCGGGTGATCGGCCGCATGGAGCTCGACGAGCGCGAGATTGTGACAATCTACTACGGCGAGGGCTCGTCCGAGTCCAAGGCGAACGCAGTGGCCGAGCTGATCGGCGAGAGCCATCCCGACGTCGATGTCGAGGTGCAGTTCGGCGGGCAGCCTTTCTATGATTATATTCTTTCGGCGGAATGACCGTCACGGCCCGGGCAGCAGTGGCATTGGACAACGCCCGGTATGAGGAGCACGAATCGTCTATGGCACGGGTCAAAATTATCACCGACAGCACTGCCGACATCCCGCCGGCGCTGGCGCACGAACTCGATATAACGGTCATCCCCGTTTACATCCATTTCGGCGACCAGACCTACCGGTCCGGCATTGACATAACCAACGAGCAATTCTATCGCCGGCTGGCCGAGGGCGGGCCCCACCCCTACACCTCGTCGCCGCCGCCCGGGGTGTTCGAGCAGCACTACCGCCAGTATTCCCGCGAATACGACGGCGTCCTGTCGATCCATCTTTCCAGCCGCTTCAGCGGGGTGGTCAAGGCCGCGACGACCGCCCGCGACAAGCTGCCGGCCTCGCTGACGCGGGTCGAGGTGATCGACAGCACCTCGACCTCGCTCGGACTGGGGCTGGTGGTGCTGGCCGCCGCCCGCGCCGCCCAGGCCGGCGCCAGCCTCGACGAGGTCCACCGGCTGGTGATGCACACCATCCAGCACACCCACGTGGTGTTTTTCGTCGACTCGGTCGAGTTCTTGGAGCGATCCGGCCGCCTCTCGCAGGCCACCGCCATGCTCGGCTCCATGCAGCGCATCAAGCCGCTGCTGATTCTCGACGAAGGCGAGATTGTGCCCTATGATCGCACCCGCACCCGCGCCAAGGCCATCGAAGGCCTGTTCACCTTCGTGGAGGATTTCCCCCACGTCGAGCAGGTGGCGATCATGCACAGCACCACGCCCGACGACGTGGAGAAGCTGCTGGAGAAGATTGACCCGATCTACCCCCGCGATCAGGTGATGATCGTCGAGTACGGGCCGGCGCTGGGCGTCCACCTCGGCCCCAACACGATGGGCGTGGCGGTCTACGAAGGCATCGAAGATTTTTAGGAGGAACTGTGACCGTTATTGTGACCGACAGCACGTCGGACATCCCTCCGGCCCTGGCCAAGGCGCTGGACATCCATATCATCCCGTTGCAGGTGAATTTCGGCAGCGAGTCGTTCGCCGACGGCGTCGAGCTGACTAGCGAGCAGTTTTACGGCAAGCTCGAAGCCAGCCAGGCGCTGCCCACCACCTCGCAGCCGTCGGTCGGCGCCTTCGAGGAGCTGTACCGCAAGGTCGGCGGCAAGGATCAGCCGATTGTCTCCGTCCATATCTCCTCCAAGCTGAGCGGCACCATCCGCTCGGCCCAGCAGGCCGTCGAGCTGCTGCCGGATCAGGAGATTCATGTCGTGGACGCCGAGCACACGACTATGGCCCTGGGCTGGATCGCCATCCTCGCCGCCCGCGCCGCCAAGGCCGGCAAGGGCGCCGACGAGATCGCCGCCATGGTCGCCGGCCTGCCCAAGCGCACGTTCCTCTACGCCGCGCTCGACACGCTGCGCTACCTGGAGAAGGGCGGCCGCATCGGCAAGACCCGCGCCCTGCTGGGGACGATGCTCAATGTCAAGCCGATCATCCATGTGTCGAACGGCGAGGTGATGCCGTTCGAGCAAGTGCGGACCAAGAAAAAGGCCCACGCCCGCCTGCTCGACGTGGCGCGCGAGATCGGCCCCTTCGAGGAGCTGTGCGTGCTGCACGGCCGCGCCGAGGAGGACGCCAAGGCCTTCGCCCAGCAGCTGTCTGATGTCCATCCCGCCGAAAAAATCGTGATCGCCGAGATCGGCTCGGTGGTCGGCGTCCACGTCGGCCCCGGCTGCATCGGCATCACCGGCATTCGGAAATCCAGCTAGCGCCGGGGCCGCCCCGGGGCCGGAGCCTCGGAGGTCGGTGCCGCTTGTGCTAAAATAGAGCTACCATTCGGGGCGAGCCGGGGCGGTCTCGCCCCTTTCTACAAGTCTTGCCATGAGAAGGAGCCGGGCATGAGGCCGCAGGATGCGACCGTTCTGGTCATCGATGACAACATGAGCAATCTGCTCGTGGCGAAGGATTTGCTCGCCATGAGCGGCGTGGCGAATGTCCACACCACCACGATGGGCTGGCAGGGGCTCCAGCTGGCCCGCAGCCTGCAACAGCTCGATCTGATCCTGCTGGACATCCAGATGCCGCAGGAGGACGGGTTCGCGATTTTGCACCAGATCCGCAAGGATCAGCAGCTGCGGGACACGCGGGTCGTGGCGGTGACGATCACGATCCAGCCCCACGACGAGGCCAAGCTCCAGGCCGCCGGCTTCAACGGCTTCATCTGCAAGCCGCTCGATTACCGGCGCTTCCCCGAGCAGCTGGCCGCGCTGCTGGACGGCAAAGAGGTCTGGACCTCGCGCTAGCGGCGATGTACGAGCCGCCGCCGGCGCTGCCGCCCTCGACTTTTCGCCACACGGCGCTGATCTGCCTGGCGATCTGCAACCCGCTGGGTTGCGGGCTGGGCGTGTGGGCCGGGGCGCCGAGCTTCCAGTCGCCGTTCGCGCTGCTGGTCGCCACGCCGCTGATTTACGGCGGCGACATGGCCCTGAGCCTGGCGCTGGTCGGCAGGATTGTCCGCGTCCGCATCCAGCCGCAGGGCTATCTGATCGGCTGCCTGGCGGCGGTGGGGCTGCTGCTGCTGCTCACGTCGCTGGGCGCTCCGGTCGTGGCGCTGCTGACTGGCGTGACGCTCGACACGGCGGGGCTGCGGCGGATCTGGGGCCTGGTCGCCTGGTTCGCGGTCCGGGTCACGGTGATCTGGCTGACGCTGTACGCTGAGACAAGCAGGTGAGATTGTATGGAAGACCGAAGCGCGATCATTCAGCTTGGCAAGGTGCTGGCGGCCGAGGAGAAGGCCGACTTCGCCGACAGCGCCGCCCCCGGCGGCCTGACGGCGTTCCTTCGCGCATGGCAGGCCGAGGCCGGCGCCGCCGCCAACGAGCCGGCGGTCCAGGCGGTGCTCGATGCGCTGGACGGCTACTCCGAGCTGCCCCACGTCGAGCGCGAGGTGCGGCTGACGGTCGGCCTGGAGCGGCTGCGCGATCTGTTCCGCAAGCCGGCCCCCGCCGCCAAAGCCGGCAACACGTTGGCCAGCGCCCCGCCGCTCGACACGCCGCTCAAGAATATCGGCGGCATCGGCCCCGCCACCGCCCGCCTCTTTGGGCGGCTCGGCGTCCACACGATCGAAGATGTGCTCTATCACATCCCCCACCGCTACGATGATTACTCCAAGCACAAGCAGATCGGCGAGCTGACCGTCGGCGACATGGAGACGATCGTCGCCACGGTCGAGAGCGTCAAGGTCTTCAACGCCCGGGGCCGCCAGGGCACCGAGGTGACGGTCGGCGATGAATCCGGCGTGCTCAAGGCCTCCTGGTTCCGCGGCCCCTGGATGGCCAAGCAGTTCCGCGAGGGCAGCAAGATTGTCCTCAGCGGCAAGGTCAGCACCTTCAAGGATATGAAGCAGATGACCAACCCGCAGTGGGAGCCCTTCGCCGAGGACGATCTGGTCCACACCGGGCGCCTTGTGCCGGTCCATCCGCTGACCAAGGGCCTCCAGGACCGGAGCGCCCGCACGATCATCAAGCAGATCGTCGACGCCTGCGCCGCGCACATGCCCGACCCGCTGCCCGCCGAGGTCCGCGAGCGGGCCGGCCTGCTGCCGCTGGGCCTCGCGGTGGCCCAGATCCACTACCCGGACAGCTGGGCGATGCTGACCCGCGCCCGCCAGCGCCTGGGCTTCGACGAGTTTTTCTTCATCCAGCTCGGCGTCTTGCAGCGCAAATTGCTCTACCAGGGCGCGACCGGCCATGCCATCCCCCAGAACCCGGAGATCCACGGCGAGTTCCTCGGCTGCCTGCCGTTCCAGCTCACCGGCGCCCAGACCCGGGCGCTCACCGAGATCCAGTCTGATCTCGCCCGGCCTGTGCCGATGGCGCGGCTGGTCCAGGGCGATGTCGGCTCGGGCAAGACGGCGGTGGCGGCGGGGGCGCTGGTCCAGGCGGTGGCTGCCGGCTTCCAGGGCGCGCTGATGGCGCCGACCGAGATCCTGGCCGAGCAGCACTACCGCGGCCTCAAGGCGCTGCTGAGCAAGGTGCGGCTGCCCGGCCGCGCCAAGCCGGCCGATGGCGACTGGCGCTCGCGCGAGGACCAGGCCAAGCTCGACCGGCTGGCAGAGATCAAGCGGCTGCTGATGATGAGCGACGAGGAGGCGCCGCCGCCGGACGGCATCCGGGTCGGCCTGCTGACCGGCAGCCTCAAGGCCCGCCAGCGGCGCGAGGCGCTCAAGCTGATCGCCGAGGGCGAGGTCGATATTGTGATCGGCACCCACGCGCTGATCCAGGACGCTGTCGAGTACCAGGCGCTGGGCCTGGCGGTGGTCGATGAGCAGCACCGCTTCGGCGTGGAGCAGCGCGAGGCCCTGAAGCGCAAAGGCTTCAATCCGCACCTGCTGGTGATGACCGCCACGCCCATCCCGCGCTCGCTGGCGCTGACGATCTACGGCGATCTCGATGTCTCGATCATCGACGAGCGCCCGCCGGGCCGCCAGCCGATCAAGACCCGCTGGATCCGCTCCGACGAGCGGGCCAAGGCCTACAAGCACCTGCGCCGCGAGATCGGCAACGGCCGCCAGGCCTTCGTGATCTGCCCGCTGGTCGAGGAGAGCGAGAAGATGGAGGATGTCAAGGCGGCGGTCGAGGAGCAGGAGCACCTCCAGCACGAGGTCTTCCCCGAGCTGAAGGTCGGCTTGATCCATGGCCGCATGACCGCCAACGAGAAAGACGAGGTCATGGCGCAGTTCCGCGACCGCTCGTTCGACATCCTGGTGGCGACGGCGGTGGTCGAGGTCGGGATCGACATCCCCAATGCCACGACGATCGTGATCGAGGGCGCCGACCGCTTCGGCCTGGCCCAGCTCCATCAGTTCCGCGGGCGGGTCGGCCGCGGCGCGCACCAATCGTTTTGCATCCTGATCAGCGACAAGGACGACAACGACACCACCGCGACCAGGCTGACGGCGATGGAGGAGAGCGAGGACGGCTTCAAGCTGGCCGAGATCGACATGGAGCTGCGCGGCCCCGGCGAGTTTTTCGGCCACCGCCAGAGCGGCACGCCGGACCTCAAGGTCGCCCAGCTAGCCGATACCAGGCTGCTCCACGCGGCCAGGATCGAGGCCGAGCGGCTGCTCAAGCTCGATCCTGAGCTGGACCGACCCGAGCACGCCAGGCTCAAGGAGCGGCTGGCCCGCTTCTGGGCGGCGGCGGCGGCCGAGGCGAATTAATGGTGCGGGCCGCCGATGCGACGGCGGCGCGGGGATATCATCGGCTGAGGCACAGTGCGGTGCGCTAGAACAAGGAGTGAATCATGCTGCTTCGCGAACACTACGACCAACAGCTGCGCGGCCTCCAGGCGGATCTCCTGCGCATGGGCGCGATGGTCGAGTCGGCGATCGGCCGCTCGGTCGAGGCGCTCAAGGGCCAGGATGTCGATTTGGCGCGCCAGGTGATCGCCGACGACGATCTGATCGACCGCGCCCAATACGCGCTGGAGGAAAAAGCCCTGATGCTGATCGCCACCCAGCAGCCGCTGGCCCGCGACCTGCGCGGCATCAGCGCCGCGATCAGCATCGCCAGCGAGCTGGAGCGGATGGGCGACTACGCCGAGGGCATCGCCGAGATCACGCTGCGCGGCTCCAATTTCCCCCTGCTCAAGCCGCTGGTCGACATCCCGCGCATGGCGGTGATGGCCCAGCGCATGCTGCACGACGCCCTCGAAGCCTACACCAGGCTCGATCTGCCGGCGGCGCGGGCGCTGGGCCAGGCCGACGACGAGGTTGACGCGCTGACCGGCACCGTCCAGCGCGAGCTGATCGATTTTATGATTCGCCAGCCGGACACCATCGAGCGGGCCACCCACCTGCTCTACGTGGTGCATAACCTGGAGCGCATGGCCGATCGCGCCACCAATATCGGCGAGCGGATTGTCTTTATGATCACCGGGCAGATCACGGACCTGAATGAATAGCGAGGTAACGCATGGGCACCCGACAAACATTTGAACACCAGCTCGATGAACTCTACGAAGGGTTGTTCCGCATTGGCACGATGGTCGAGGGGGCGCTCGGCCACGCCCTCGCTGTGATCGACTCGCAGAACGACGAGCAGGCCCAGGAGGTGGTGGCCGGCGACAGCCTGATCAACCGCGCCGTCTACGATCTCCACGACCAGGCTCTGCTGGTGATCGCCACCCAGCAGCCGATGGCCCGCGACCTGCGCCTGATCAGCGTGGTCATCAGCATGCTGCCCGAGCTGGAGCGCATGGCCGACCACGCGGCCACGATCTGCAAGCTCCAGCGCCGCATGATGCACGAGTCCCACTACCTGCCGCTGGAGGCGATCGAGGGGCCGTTCCCCAGCCTGATCCGCGAGATGGGCCTGCGCACCGCCGAGATCCTCCACGCCGGCCTCGACGCCATCCGCCAGCGCGACCGCGGCTTCGCCGACCGGGTGGTCAAGATGGACGATGTGATCGACAACTTGTATTCCCGCGTGTTCCGCGCGACGGTCGAGCTGGCCCGCACCCATCCCGACCTCACCGATGAGGCCATCCACCTGCTCACGCTGGCCCACAACCTTGAGCGGATCGGCGACCGCGTCACCAACCTCGCCGAGCAGATTGTCTTCCTGCTGACCGGCGAAGTCGTCGAGCTGAACTACTAGGGTTTCAGGGATCAGGGACCAGGGATCAGGCCGGACCGCGCCAAGGCGGGCATGTCCTGATCCCGCGCAGCGCCCGAGTCGGCGCCCGCTTCCCTGGCGTTCGGCCTGATCCCTGATCCCTGATCCCGCCTTCTCGATCCCCGATCCCCGGTCCCCAAATTCCCCAGCCACCCCATGCGCGATGCGAGAGAACGTGCTACCATAGGAGGCGAGATCGCATCG
>DASWWB010000798.1:0-1505 GCA_036406115.1 Herpetosiphonaceae bacterium | reverse complement strand
CCTCCAGCACCGGCTGCCCCAGATCCTGGGTCCGCACCCGGCGCGTCGCCACCATCTGCTCCTGCGCCACCGCCTCGGCCGCCGGCTGGTCAGCTGCATCCTGCGTCGGCTTCGGCTGCTTCTTCCGCTCCTGCCGGGGCGGGCGCTGGGGGGTGATATAGCCCACCACGGTCACGTGGTTCGTCGGTGGGGCGACCTCCATGCGGCGCGGGGCCGGGCGGGGGCGCAGCGTCGTCTCATCGTCGGCATACACGGGCTTCTCCATGGGGTGGTCCTCCTCCAGCACAGCATCACGGTCGGCGGTCAGCGAACGGGTGGCCTTCAGCTCGTTCATGGTCATGCTCATGATCACATCTCCTTAAGGGGTGGCTATCAGGGGTCACTACCAGGGGAACCCACGGGACAAACTCGGGATCCGACCCGACGCCCGCGCTCAGGTGCGCGGGCGCCAGTACTCTTGGACATCCCAGCGGTCGTCGTTCGCTGGGGTCAGCCGATCGGGCTGCCAGCCTTCGAGCCAGAGGCGCCGGCGCGGGGCCGCCCCCTCCCAACTCTGCCAGACCGGCGCCAGCCAGCCATCGGCCAGGCGGATCGAGGTCGTCGAGAGCAGCCGCACGCCGGGCCACCCGCCCTGCCAGGCCCGCACCAGGGCGACTTCGCCCCCTGGCGTCGTGGCCAACAGCAAGGGAATGGGCGGCGGAAAGCCGTGGGGCCAGGTCGCCGGATCGCAGCGCTGGGCGTAGCACACCGCAGCGCGGGTATGGAGCGCCGCCGGCTGCTGGCCATCATCGACGACCAGGAGATAGGCGCGCTCGCCGGCATACGCCGGGCAGCGGTCGAGCAGCCAGGGGAGCCCGGCGGCCGTCGGCGGCGGATCGCGCCGGCAGCGGCGCAGTACCAGCACCTGGCCGCGCCCATCGGGCCGCAGGGTCGGCGTCTGGACGCCCAGCAGGCTGGGCACGGCGCGCACGGCGTGGAGCGCGTCCAGCAGCACACGGCGCGTGGCGGCGAGGATCCCGACTGGCGGCTCGCGCGCCTGGCCCGGGAGGCCGTAGCGGGTGCCGCTGACCCGATAGGCCTAAACCCAAGATTTTTACATCCAGACGCAGTGGCATTAAAAATAATTAACCTTTGATAGTAGGGCTAGTCTGCGGTTTGAGAACCCCATCTTGGAAGTGATACAATTATTCCCTCATCTCCGGAATTGATATCTACGACTATGGTTTCATCTGCTGCTCCATTGTTTACTAACTGCTCGATAGCTTGGAAATCTGTATCACTAATCCATCCATCCGGAAAATGTATTCGATGTTCTCCCAAATCAATTGTTTTACCGAGTATCTCAACATTCTGATTCTCCGATGTTAGTAAAAATTGATGTTTTTGATTTGGTTGATAAGTGTTAAGGAAATTCCTACCAAATGTTTTGTTTATAGGCAGAGAGATTGCTCCACTTAGGCGTATATGTCTATCAGAAATCATAGTCGCCACTCGAAATATTTCCG
>DASWWB010000797.1:0-2387 GCA_036406115.1 Herpetosiphonaceae bacterium | reverse complement strand
GGCCCAGGCCACGGCGGCCCGCGCCGGCTCGCCGCGCGCCAGCGCCAGCCGGGCGGCGGTCTCGGCCAGCAGCACCAAGTTCAGCTGGTTGCCAGCCTCGGACAGCAGCGGCAGCGCCTGTCTGAGCGCCTCGTCGCAGCGCTCGGCGGCGCCCTCCATGATCGCTGTCAGGGCCAGCCGGATGCCCATCGTGGCCTGCTGGTGGAGATCGTTTTCGCGCCGCGCCAGGGCCAGCGTCTCCTCGAACAGGCTGCGGGCCTCGGCGAAGCGGCCAAGCTCGAACGCGATCTCGCCCCTGCTGGAGGTCCAGATGATCAGGTGATGGAAATCGCCAAGGCCGCGCACCTGGTCGGCGCTCTGGGCCAGCAGCTCCTCGGCCTCGCCGTAGAGCCCGCAGACCCGGGCCAGGTTCGCCAGCCCCAGCAGGCCGATCGCCGTGCCGCCCCGGTCGCCCAGCGCGCGGCGCAGGGTCAGGCTTTCCTCGTAGGCCTCCCGGGCCCGGCGGTAATCGCCCTGGTCGGACAAGATATTGCCAAGATTGTTGAGCGAGAGCGCCAGCAGCGAGCGGGTGCCGATCCGGCGCTGGAGCGGGATGACCTCCTCGTAGCAGGCTTTGGCGGCGGCGTACTCGTTGCGATAGACATGCGCCAGGCCGACATTGTTGAGCGCCAGCGCCACGCCCGACTCATCGCCCAGGCTGCGCCAGACGGCGAGGCTGGCCTGGAAGCGGGCGAGCCCGGCGGCGAAACCGCCCTGCATGCACTGGTTGTTGCCAAGCGCGTTGAGCGTCAGCGCCAGGCCGACGCGGTCTGGCGTGCGCTCCCACAGCGCGAGGCTTTCGCCGAGCGCCGCCGCCGCGCGCTGGATAGCGCCCTGCGCCTGGGCCAGCACGCCGTCACCGAGCAGCAGCTGGGCCAGGAGCCGGTCCGGTAGCTCCGCCCGCCGCGCCAGGACCGTGCCGATCCACATACGGCCCTCGGTCCAGTGGCCGCGCATCCACCAGAAGCGCCAGAGCGCCCCGGCCAGCCGCGCCGCCAATCCGGCCTCCTCCTCGATCGACCAGTGCAGCGCCGCCCGCAAATTATCGTGCTCATCCTCGATTCGCTGCAACCACTGCTGCTGGAGCGCGGTGCGCAGGGCGGCGGCGCTGTGCTCGGCCAGCTCGGCGAAATAAGCGGCGTGACGGCGGCGCAAACCATCCGGCACCTGCCCCGCCTCGCTGGGCGCCAGCTGCTCGAGGGCGAAATCACGGATGGTTTGCAGCAGGCGGAAGCGCGGCTCCGCCCCGCCCGCAGCGTCCCCGGCGCCGGGCGCGGCGTGGACCAGGCTTTTGTCGATCAGCGAATCCAGCCCCGCCAGGCAGGCCCCGACATCCAGGCCGGCGGGCGCGTCGGGCGGATCCGGGCAGACCGCCTCCAGCGCCGCCAGGTCCCAGCCGCCAGCGAAGACCGCCAGCCGCCGCAGCAGCGCCTGCTCGGTCGGATTGAGCAGATCATAGCTCCAGGCGACGGCGGCGCGCAGGGTTTGCTGGCGGGCTGGCATGTCGCGCGAGCCGCCGGTCAGCAGCGGCAGACTGTTGTGCAGCCGCGCCAGCAAGGCGGCGGGCGGGAACAGCTTGGAGCGAGCCGCCGCCAATTCAATCGCCAGCGGCAGCCCGTCTAGGCGCTGGCAGATCGCCGCAATGCTGTCGAGCTGCCCGAGCAGCAGCGCCCGGTCCGCCGGGCTGGCCTGGGCGCGGGCCAGGAACAGCCGCACCGCCTCCGAGGCGTCCGCCGGCGCATCGGGCGCGGCCAAGCCCAGCGGCGGCACGACAAACTCATACTCGACGCTGAGATGCAACCGCTCGCGGCTGGTCACCAGCAGCTGAAGCGACGGCAAGCGGGCCAGCAGGTCGGCCAGCGCGCCGGCCGCCTCCAGCACGTGCTCGGCGTTGTCGAGCACCAGCAGCACGGCCTGGCCGCGCAAGGCCGCCTCCAGCCGCTCAAGCAGCTCGGCGGGATTGGAATCTTTGACACCGCAGGCCTGGGCGATCGCCGGCAGCACCTGGGCCGGCGCGCTCAGCGGCGCCAGGTCGACAAACCAGACGCCGTCGGGGAACAGCTCAAGCAGGCGGGCGGCGGCGTGGACCGCCAGGCGCGTTTTGCCGATCCCGCCCGGGCCGGTCAGGGTCAGCAGGCGCAAATCGGACTGGCGCAGCAGCGCGACCACCGCCTCGACCTGGGCCTCGCGGCCGACCAGGGCGCTGGGCTGGGCCGGCAGATTGGTCGGATAGGCGTCAAGCGTGCGCGGCGGCGCGGCCGGGCCGTCCCCGGCGCCCTCGACGACAAGCTCGAACAGGCGCTCGGGCCTGGTCAGATCGACCAAGCGGCGCGCGCCCCAATCGCGCA